>JBIIQC010000043.1:0-2692 GCA_044342295.1 Rhodoluna sp.
TGGCAATTGACACTATTGCCGTGCTTTCTGCCCGAATTCCCGTGGTCGAGGGCTAGTTTTTTTCTTGCTAGAATTTTTATAAATGGCTCGGTGCTCGACGCTGAGACACTGTAAATCGCCGTGAATTCGTTCACCCCGAAACAGGAGACCGCACTGCTAGATAACGCTCTGAGCCTTATTATCAAGGCTGCGGTCACCGACGACTCGGGCAATTACAAGGGACCCTCCATTATGGAGTTCTACCCTGAGATTCTTCTTTTCGAAGGCACCCCATTTGCTATAAACCGAATCATTTTGGTGCGACTTTTGGTTGTTTTGCTGCTCATTGTCTTGTTCTCTCTTTGGGTTAGACAGTTCGACAAGGCCACAAAAAACCAGGTTTTTGTTCCAACCAAGTTTCAGCTCATGGGTGAGATCTCACTGAACTTTGTTAGAACCAGCATTGCTCACGGTCAGCTTGGAAAAGTGGATGGTGACCGGTTCTTACCGCTTCTAACGACGGTTTTCTTCACGGTTCTTGGTTTGAACATCACCGGAATCATCCCAGGGCTCAACATTTCTTCCAATGCGCTTATTGGGTACCCAATTGTTTTGGCTGCCGCGGCCTATGTGACTTTTATCTATGCAGGAGTCAAAAAGCACGGAATAGGTTATTTCAAGAGTGCGGTTGCCCCAGCGGGTGTTCCGCCGGCTTTGTATGTGATGGTTGTGCCAATCGAGATCCTTTCGACCTTCATTCTTCGCCCAGTTACCCTGGCGCTTCGACTAACCATGAACATGCTCGCAGGGCACCTTTTGCTGGTTCTTTGCTTCAGCGCAACTCAGTTCTTTGTCTTCTACGCCGATGGCCTATTTGGCTTCTTCGGGGTAGGAACTTTCATATTTGGATTCGCCTTTACTCTCTTTGAGATTTTGGTGAGTTTCTTACAGGCTTATGTGTTCACCCTGCTAACAACTGTTTACATTCAGTTGGCACTAGCAGATGAGCACTAAAGGATCTGACAACCGTCAGGGATAAACCACGGAAGGGAAAAACAAGTGGACATCACAAACATCGCCGAACTATCCGGCAACATTGCAGTAGTTGGCTACGGCCTAGCAGCGATTGGCCCAGGTATCGGTGTAGGTCTAGTTGTATCTAAGACCATCGAAGCAACCGCACGCCAGCCAGAACTAGCGTCCAAACTACAGGTCACAATGTGGCTGGGTATTGCATTCACCGAAGCGCTAGCGCTTATTGGTCTTGCAACTCCATTCATCTTCGCTTAAGCAAAAGTTAAGGACTAAACCATGATTTCAAGGATTATCGTCTTAGCGGCGGAGGAAGAAACCAAAAATCCTCTTCTACCCGCCGACTACGACATTCTTTGGTCTTCGGTCGTTTTTGCCATCATGCTTACCTTCTTTTGGCTAAGGGTTCTTCCTAGCTTCAAGAAGGTACTGAATGAAAGAACTGAAGCTATCGAAGGACGTTTGGCTGCTGCAGAGAAGGCTCAATCAGACGCTGCTGCAAGAACCGACGAACTATCGAAAGCTCAAGAGAACACTCGCGCTGAAGCTAGCGCAATTCGCGAAGAAGCGCGTGCCGAAGGCGCTGCGATTCTGGCCGAGTTGAAAGAGCAAGCTCAAGCCGAGGCGGCCAGAATCACTCAAACCGCTAAGGCCCAGATCGAGGCAGAGCGTCAAGCTGCCCTGATTAGCTTGCGCTCCGAAGTGGGAACAATGGCAATCGATTTGGCATCCAAGGTTGTAAGCCAGAGCTTGAAAGACAGCGCAACAGCCTCCAAGGTTGTTGACGATTTCTTGAAAGATCTAGAAAACTCCGAAAAGGCAGGCAAGTAAAAACATGTCGAGCTCAACCAGGCAAGCACTTGCAGCGGCTAAGGAAATCCTTACGCCTCTGCTAGTCGAAGCTGACCTTAGATTCGCGGAAGAGATTTTCGTGATTAGTTCAGCTATGTCTGGATCCAAACAACTGCGCAACATTCTCTCGGACCCTTCCGCTGAGATCGCGGGCAAGAAAAATGCCCTGAGCGCAGTGTTTGGAGCATCGGTTTCGGCCAAGTCAGTTGAGTTGGCCGGCAAGATCGTCGCACTGCGCTGGTCCAAAGGGTCTGACTTAGTCGATGCCATGGAGCAGCTAGCGGTGCATTCGGTTGCTGCACTTGCCGCTAAATCCAAATCTCTTGAGGCCCTGGAAGCCGAGTTATTTGAATTCCGCAAGGTAGTTGACTCGGACCAGCAGCTTCAGATTGCTTTGGCTTCAAGGCAAGCAAGCGATGAGCAAAAACTCACGATGGTGAACGCACTTATTTCAGGCAAGTTTGGCAAGGAAGCTAGCTTGCTGATTCGCTTTGCGGTCATCGGTTCAGCCAAGGTTCGCCTGTCGGTTGTTTTGGAGCAGTTTGGCAAGTTACTTGCTGCCTATGCCGAGCGCTTGGTGGCAACCGTTACCGTTGCCCAAGCTTTGAGCGATGCACAGGAAGCAGCTCTCGAGAAGTCACTTTCTCGTGACTACGGAAACGATCTTCGTCTTAACATCGAGATAGACCCAGCAATTCTCGGTGGCATCAAGGTTCAAGTAGCTGGAGAAGTTATTGACGGTAGCGTTGCTAACCGTCTCAAGCAAGCAAAGATGATGCTGGCTTAGGCCAGCATCTAACCGGGGTTCGCCCCAGAAGTAGAGGAAGCA
>JBIIQC010000031.1:0-10542 GCA_044342295.1 Rhodoluna sp.
AGCCAAATAAAGCCAAGAGGTTCTTGGCATCGACATTGTGCACGCTGTTGAGTTCTCAAGGATCGGATGCGCTTGGGAATTTCTAACTAAAGAAATCTCCAGGGCGATATCCAGATTCATCATTTTCTAAAGACGCAAAAACCCAAAAGATTTTTTACTTCTTTTTTAGATGATGGACCTTCAATCTTAGACGCGAAAACAGGGGTCAAAAAACCCCTACTTCGGCTTAGATTGGCTGTACTTGAGCCGGTTTTCTATGCAGAAATCCAAGCTTTGGGCAACCTCACAAGATTACGCTGTTGGCAGGCTTTAAGTCAAATCAAATCCGCGAAAATAAAGGGTTTTTGGAAAGAATTTCTAGCCCAAAAACACTGCCGCGAGGGTCTTCTTTCCGCGCCTCAAAACAGCGATATTGCCATGTAGCATCTGATCTAATCCCTGGGTCTCTTCGAGCACCTTTTCATTGTTTAGGTATACCCCGCCCTCGCGGATAGCCCTTCTGGCAGCTGAAACACTGGCCTCCAGCCCGCAATCCACCAGCAATTGGGCTACTGAGGACCCCAAAGGAGCGCTAACACTTGGCAGCTCTGCCAGTGCTGAGCGAAGATCAGCCTCGGAAAGGTCGGTCAAAGCTGCCTGGCCGAACAAAGCCTTGGATGCTTCGATGGCTGCCTCAGCCGCTTGCCTGGAATGAACGATCGAGGTTACCTCGAGGGCCAGGGTGCGCTGGGCCTCTCGAAGGTGAGGTTCGCTCTGTACCTTCTGAGCCAGCTCATCAATTTCTTGCTTAGTCAAGAATGTGAAAACTTTTAGGCGGTCGATAACATCGGCGTCTTCCACGTTTAGCCAGAACTGGTAGAAAGCGTATGGGCTGGTCATGGAATCATCCAGCCAGACAGCGTTACCTTCGGACTTTCCAAACTTCTTGCCGTCAGAATTTGTTATCAACGGGGTAGAAAGCAAGTGAACACTCTCGCCGGTTACTTTATGAATCAAATCAGATCCTGAAGTTAGGTTCCCCCACTGGTCAGAGCCACCTATTTGCATGGTGCAGTTGTGACGCTGGAATAGCTGCAAAAAGTCATAGCCCTGCAGAATCTGGTAGCTGAACTCGGTGTAGCTAATGCCGTGCTCTGAATTCAATCTGGCGCTAACTGCTTCCTTGGAAAGCATCTTGCCAACCCTAAAGTGCTTACCAATTTCTCGCAGGAAATCAATTGCGCTAAGAGACTGTGTCCAGTCCATATTGTTCACCAAGGCGGCCGCGGCGGAACCATCAAACTCCACAAACCTCGACGATTGCTTAGAAAGTTTCTCTACCCAAGCGTTAACCGTGTCAACATCATTTAGAACTCGCTCTGCGGTTGGACGAGGGTCTCCCACCAATCCGGTGGATCCACCGATTAGAACTATTGGCTTGTGGCCTGCAAGTTGTAGCCTTCTCATCACAAGAAGCTGAACCAGGTTTCCTAGGTGCAAGCTTGCAGCGGTTGGGTCAAAACCAATATAAAAAGTCAAGGAACCAGAATTCAGCTTCTTGGATAGTTCTGCTTCATCTGTGGATTGGGATATAAGTCCACGCCACTTGAGCTCTTCCCAAATACCGGCGAAGGATTTGTCGTTAGCTTGATTTGAAAGAGTCATTAGTTCTTGGCCCAACTTCTTTTCAGTTCGGCAATCTGCTCTAGAACTCTCGGAAGAGATGTTCCGCCAACGCCGGAGCGTGACTTGATTGAACCTGATACCGACAACACTTCTCGGAGCTCCCCCGTTAGGTGCCTAGAAATCTTTGCTAGATCAGCATCTGGCACCTGGTGTAACTCAAGATCGTTTGCCTCGCAGTAAGCAACAAGCCTGCCGGTTACATCGTGCGCTTCACGGAATGGAACCTGCCTCTTCACAAGCCACTCTGCAACATCGGTAGCTAGCGAGAATCCAGATGATGACAGAAGCTCCATGCGGTCAAGATTGAACTTCATGGTCGATACCATTCCAGTAAATGCGGGAAGAAGCAGGGCTAACGTGTCGATCGAATCAAACACTGGCTCTTTATCTTCTTGCAGATCGCGGTTGTAAGCCAATGGAAGCGCCTTAAAAGTTGCTAACAATCCGGTGAGGTTTCCAATGAGCCTTCCGGACTTGCCTCGGGCAAGTTCGGCAACATCCGGGTTTTTCTTTTGCGGCATGATCGATGAACCAGTTGAGTAAGCATCGTCTAGCTTGATGTAACCAAACTCTTCGGTGGCCCAAATTACTATCTCTTCTGCAAAACGAGACAAGTTGATTGAAATCATCGACAAGATAAAAGCAAACTCAGCAACTATGTCCCTAGAAGAAGTTCCATCTATAGAGTTCTGGGTGGTCCCAGCAAAGCCAAGCTCGGTTGCCACAAGTTGTGGATCTAGTCCAAGGCTTGATCCGGCCAAAGCGCCCGCTCCATATGGCGATAAGTTAGCTCGCGAGCGCCACTGGCGTAATCTCTCAAGATCTCTAGTAAGTGGCCAGGCGTGGGCCAGCAAGTGATGCGAAAGCAAAACTGGTTGTGCGTGCTGCATGTGAGTTCTTCCGGGAATCGAAGAGCCTAGGTGCTCTTCGGCTCTGGCAATTAGCACCGCAATAAGCTCCAGAACCAGCTGCTCGATCACAGTTGATTCCGACATCAAATACATGCGAATCAAGGTGGCAATCTGATCGTTTCTAGACCTACCAGCGCGAAGCTTCCCACCAAGTTCGGCTCCAGCGATTTCGATTAGGCCACGCTCGAGAGCCGAGTGAACATCTTCATCTTGCGGCTTTGGCGTAAAGCTTCCAGACTCAACTCTTTCCAGTAGTTGGTTTAGAACCTTTGCCAAACGCTCTGCCTCGTCGTTGTTTAGATACCCTGCAGAAAAAAGCGCCTTGGCGTGAGCCTTGGATCCGGCGATGTCGAATCTGGCGAGACGCCAGTCAAAGTGAGTAGATCTTCCGAGTGCCACTGCAGACTCTGCTTGAGAGCCTTGGAACCTTCCACCCCAAAGCGAACCCGGGCTATTCTCATTTGCCATTTGCTCGCCTCGCTGAAATCTTGCTTGGAAGTGCCCAAAGGTCAATAAAGCCCTTAGCCAGCGACTGATCGAAGCTATCTCCGGTGTCATAGGTAGCTAAGTTGAAATCGTAAAGACTCTGCTCAGAGCGGCGCCCGGTAACTACCGCTCTACCGCCAGCAAGTTTTAGGCGAACCTCGCCTGATACATATCGCTGAGTGTGGTCAATAAAAACATCGAGCGAGCGCTTCAGGTCTGAAAACCAGAGACCTTCGTAAACCATAGTCGCCCACTTGTCTTCGATGCCCTTCTTGAAGCGATTAACGTCCCGCTCCAAAGTTAGGTTCTCAAGCTCCTCGTGTGCCTGAATCAAGGCAATCGCGGCTGGTGCCTCATAGATCTCGCGGGATTTGATGCCCACCAGGCGATCTTCGACAATGTCAATTCTTCCAATTCCGTGGTGACCAGCCAATTCATTCATCTTCTTGATCATGTCAATCGGGCTGTATCGAACACCATCGATTTCAATAGGCACTCCCTGATCAAACTTGATAATTACCTCGGTTGGATCTCTTTGGACATCGGGGTCTTGCGTGTAGGTATAGATGTCTGCAATGGGTGCATTCCAGGGGTCCTCTAGTAATCCCGTCTCAACAGCTCGTCCCCAAACGTTTTGATCTACCGAGTAGGGGCTCTTTTTGGATTGCTCGATTGGCAAATTGTGTTTGGCCGCATACTCAATTGCCTTGTCCCGAGTTAGCGCCAAGTCGCGGTTTGGTGCAATTGAAACTAGGTCTGGTGCTAGAGCGGCAACGGATGCTTCAAAGCGCACCTGGTCGTTACCTTTACCAGTGCAGCCGTGAGCCACGGTGTCCGCACCAAGCTCGTGAGCTGTTTTGGCAAGATACTTTGCAATCAGAGGACGGGAGATTGCAGAAACTAGCGGGTAGCGCTTTTGGTAAAGAGCGTTGGCCTTCAATGAGGGCATTATGTAGTCGCTAGCAAATTCTTCTTGGGCGTTTATAACTACCGACTCGATGGCACCGCAATCAAGGGCGCGCTGGCGGATAACGTCCATGTCTTCGCCACCTTGACCGACATCAACTGCCATGGCTACTACTTCTTTACCGGTGGCGTCTTTTAGCCAACCGATTCCAACCGAGGTATCCAGGCCGCCCGAATATGCAAGAACTACACGTTCGGCCATTTTGCTCCTACAAAGTCAACGATTTCCCAAAAGGTGGGAAAGCTAGTTCAATCTTAGGCTTTAGCTCGTTGAGCCAGCCAAACCATTAGCCCCTTTTGGGCGTGCAACCTGTTTTCGGCTTGATCCCAAACAACTGACTGGCTGCCCTCAAGCACCTCATCGGTAATCTCCAAGCCCCTATAAGCAGGCAGGCAATGAAGCACGATTGCAGAAGGTTTTGCTATTGCGAGTAACTCCGCGTCTAGCCTGAAGCCATCAAAAGCTTCGATCTTCTCTGCCTTCTGATCTTCTTGCCCCATCGAAACCCATGAATCTGTTGCAACCACGTCGCTATCGACCAAAGCAAGCTTTGGATCCGTATAGCAATCAATAGATCCACCGGTTTCTTGCGCAATCTGTCGAGCTTTCTCGACAACTTTTGCATTTGGTTGATGCATTGCAGGACCTGCAATCCGCACCTTCATTCCAGCGGTTGCACCAGCTAGTAAATAGGAATGGGCCATGTTGTTCGAAGCGTCGCCGATGTAGCAAAGAACTTTTCCTTGCAAGGTCCCAAGTTTTTCTTTGATCGTCATGAGATCTGCAAGTAGCTGGCAAGGATGAAATTCATCACTCAAGCTGTTGATGACCGGAACCTTTGAGTTCTCGGCCATTTCTACGAGTCCACCTTGGGCAAAAGTGCGCCAGACAATCATCGAAACTTGTCGATCAAGAACTCTCGCGGTGTCAGCTACAGATTCTTGCGAAGCCAGCTGGCTAACCGCCGAATCAATAATCAGTGGCGCTCCCCCAAGCTCGCTCACGCCAACCGAAAATGAAACACGAGTTCTTGTTGAAGGCTTATCAAAAATCAACGCAACAGTTTTAGGTCCAGCCAAAACATTAGAACTGAATCTGTCTAACTTGAGTGAAGCTGCAAGATCTAAAATCTCCGCTTGCTCAGAAGGGCTTAAGTCGTCATCGCGCAGAAAGTGTCTAGTCATAAAATCAATCCTTTACTTTTGCGCAGTGCGATTAGTGGAGCTAGTTAGGCCCTAATTTCAGCCTTGAATCTCTTGCTCGCAAGAGCAACCGCTTTGTCCCTAGCCTCAGTAGCCTCCACCTGAGTGAGGGTTCTATCCATGGCCCTGAAGCGAAGTGCAAAGGTAAGAGATTTCATTCCGTCTGCGATGTTGCTTCCACGATAGTCATCGGTTAGCGAGATATCTTCTAGTAGCTCTCCGCAGCCCTCTCGAACGGTGTTCAAAACATCTTGCGCGGGAACATCAACTCTCACAACAAGAGAAAGATCCTGTGTTGCAGCAGGCAATGTGCCAATTGGCTTTGCCACAACCGACTCTGGGGCAGCGTCCAGAAGTGCATCTAGGTCAATTTCGAAAACTCCGACAGTTCTTGGCAGATCGGCCAGCTTCGTAATCGCGGGAGCAATTTCACCAACAAATCCAACAACCTTGTTTCCAACCAGCAATTCCGCTGATCTTCCGGGGTGGTATCCAGTTGGTTCAGCCTGCTTTAGATTAAACGTGACTCCGATTGCTTGGCCAACAAGCTTCGCAGCGTAAAGCGCATCCTGCACTCCAAAGCGAACTGGCTTTGCACCGGGCTGAGCATCACCTCGGTTTCCTAAGAAAATTCCAGCCAAGTGCTTTGGCTGATTTGGAATGATGGCATTTAGTGCCTTGATTTCAGCTTCACTTGGCCTAGAAGAAGTGTCAGGGAAAGAAACTTTTGCCTGCTTTACAGAACTAAACACCGAACCTTGCTCTACCAGTGCCAGGTCAGTGAATCCACGAGAGACATTTCTTCTTGCGGTTTCCATGAGCCCCGGAATCAAAGAAAGCCTTAGCTGACCTGCTTCTTCTTGAATTGGGTTCGCAAGCGATACTGCCTTCTTGGAGTCAGCGAACCAGCCGTTTTGCTCAGCGGAAACAAACGGGTAGCTAAGAACTTCAACAAAACTTGCTGTTGCAAGAGCATCTAGGGCACGAGATCTAAACTGCTGAGCCCTTGATAGCCCTCGTCCTGGAGGGGCAATTGGCAACCGGCTTGGAATTCTGTCGTAACCCAAGATACGTGCAATTTCTTCAACAAGATCTGTCTTGTCTAAAAGATCTGGTCGCCAACTAGGAGGTGTGACCTTCAAGCCCGAAGCATCCTTGACTGTTACCGCGCCAATTTCTGAAAGCACTTTGTTGATTTCATCGTCGCTGTAGTCAACGCCAACCAATGCAGCAGCAAAACCCTTTGGAAGCAAAATCTCTGGCTGCTTGGTCAAATCAGTAAATGTAGCTCCAAGATTTCCTGCACTTGCTCCAGCTAGTTGCTCGAGAAGTTGAACTACCCGCGCGGCCGCATACTCGCCCACCTTCGGGTCCACTCCCCGCTCGTAGCGCTTTGATGCTTCGGAGAAAAGCTTGTGCCTTCTGGCGGTGCGGGCTACTGACACGGCATCAAAGTGTGCCGCTTCAACCAAAATGTTCTTTGTCGAATCCGACACCTCAGTTGAGAAGCCGCCCATAACCCCTGCTAAACCAATTGGTCCAGAGTCATCGGTAATGAGCAGGTCCTCTTCGTGAAGCTTTCTTACTTGTCCATCAAGAGTCTTTAATGATTCACCCTTAGTTGCGCGGCGAACTACCAAGCCGCCCTTGATTTTGTCCAGATCGTAAGCGTGAACCGGTTGCCCAAGTTCGAGCATTACGTAGTTTGTGATGTCAACCGCAAGGGAGATTGAGCGTATGCCAGAAAGCTTCAGTCTTGATCGCATCCAAGTTGGGGTTGGCTTGGTGGCGTCAACATTTGTTGCGGTGCGAAGCACAAAACTCTGCGAGGTCTTTCTACCTCGAATTGGTGAGGAATCTGTAATCTTCAGGCCAAAGCCATCGCCCTTGACTAGCGGTGCAAGGGAAATTGGATCTTTGTAAGAGCTGCCAGTTGCGTGAGAGTATTCCCTAGCGATTCCACGAATCGACAGGCAGTAACCGCGGTCTGGCAAAACGTTTACCTCGGCTGCGGTGTCAGCCAGCTCAAGTAATTCAATTGCATCGGTGCCGACTTCTGGATCAAGGCCAATAGTTGAAAGCCTCAGAATCCCATCGTGATCGTCGCTTAGTCCAAGCTCCCTGCCCGAAGCAATCATTCCATCGCTTATGTGGCCGTAAGTGCTACGAGCTGAAATTGCAAAGTTGTTTGGCAGCACCGCTCCTGGCAAGCTAACAACTACCTTGTCCCCCGCTTCGAAATTTGAAGCGCCGCAAACAATTCCTCGAACATCCTCGCCACCATCAGCCGCCTTTTTACCCTTTGGCGCAACTCTGACCTGACACCAGCGAATTGTTTTGCCGTTTGATTGTGGCTCGTCCTTAAACTCAAGCACTTCACCAACAACTATTGGTCCAGAAAGATCAAAGCTGTGGACGCCTTCTTCCTCTAAGCCAACTTTTACCAAGGCCTCCATTACAGATTCAGCAGTGGAATCTTTAGGTAAAGATACGTATTCGGCAATCCAGCTAAGTGGTGCTCTCATTAGAGCACCATGCCGAACTGCTTTGAAAAACGTATGTCGCCTTCAACCATGTCGTGCATGTCGGTGACTTCGTTTCTAAACATTAGTGTGCGTTCGATTCCCATTCCAAAAGCAAAACCTGAATAAACTTCTGGATCAATTCCGCTGGCACGCAGCACGTTCGGGTTCACCATTCCGCAGCCACCCCACTCAACCCAGCGAGCGCCACCTTTAGCACCAGGGTGCCAAACATCTAACTCTGCTGATGGTTCAGTAAATGGAAAAAACGAAGGACGCAATCTGATTTTTGCTTCCTCACCAAACATGATGCGAGCAAAGTGCTCAAGTGTTCCGCGAAGATCGGACATGCTCAAACCCTTGTCGATAGCTAAACCTTCTACCTGGTGAAAAACTGGGGTGTGTGTGGCATCAAGCTCGTCAGTTCTAAAGACTCTTCCAGGGCACAACACAAAAATCGGCGGCTCGCGATCTAGCATCGAGCGCACCTGAACCGGTGAGGTGTGGGTGCGAAGAACAAGCTTTTGCTCCAGTGGCTCAACAAAGAAGGTGTCCTGCATCGCACGCGCAGGATGGTCTGCATCGAAGTTCAAGGCATCGAAGTTGAACCACTCGCTTTCAAGCTCTGGGCCCTCCGCGATCTCCCATCCCATTCCAACAAACACGTTGGAGATCTTCTCTTGCAGCAGGCTAAGCGGGTGTCTGGCTCCAAGCCGAGCTGGGCTTGCCAATGCGGTGACATCCAGAAACTCCCCTGCTAGCTGGAGCTTCTCCTCTTCTACTTCTAGGGCGCTCTCGCGCTTTTCGAAAGCTTCAGCTATTTGCGCCCTGGCAGAGCCAACAAGTTTTCCGGCCTCGGCTTTTTGTTCTGCTGGAAGCTTGCCTAACTTGGCGCTAAGTGACGAAAGAGTCGAGCTATCACCCAAAACCGCGGCCCGAGCCTTCTTGAGATCGGCGATTGAGCCAGCGGAAGCTATCTGATCGAGGGCGCTTTTAGTCGCAGATTGAACCTCTGCCGCGGAAATTGCCTCTGAGCTTGCCATAAATAATAAGTGTAGCGATTAGCCATTCTGGGCAAAGGCTGACGCGTATAGGCAAACGCTGGCAGCTGTTGCAAGATTTAGTGACTCAGCGGCTCCATAAATTGGAACCTGCACCAGGGTGTCAGCAAGGCTCGCTACCTCTGGTTCTAAGCCCCAAGCTTCATTGCCAAATAGCCAAACAGTTGGCTTAGCCAAGGAGTCTGAATCAATACTTGCCAAAGAAAAGCCATTGATGTCAGCTGCAAGCACCTGAAGCCCTGCTTGCTTGAGAGAAGCAATCGATTGCTCGACGTCGGCTTCAACAACAAAAGGAAGATGGAACATCGATCCGGTGGTTGATCTAACAACCTTTGGGTTGTAAATGTCTACGCTGCCCTTGCTAAACACAACAGCATCCGCGCCAGCAGCATCGGCTGCGCGCAAAACTGTGCCGGCGTTTCCTGGGTCGCGGATTTGGGCTAGAAAAGCAATTAGCCTTGGCTTGGCTTCTAAGACATCTTCCAATGAAACGTGGAACTGCTGACAAACAGCGACTACTCCTTGTGGGGTGGTGGTGTCACTCAGGTCCTTTAGGGCAGCATCCGAAACGATAGTCAGCGTTACTCTGGACTGCTCGGCGCGCGAAATAAGGTCTGGGTATTTTTCCTTAAACGTCTCAGTCGCAAAAATCTTTTCAATCAACTTAGGTCGTTGAAGAGCTTCTTTTAGGCCTTGTGGCCCCTCAAGAAGAAAAAGCCCAGTTTCTAACCGGGACTCCTTCTTAGTAAGTTTCGCGACCCCTTTTACTTCTGCTGCCGAAGGGTCCTGAATCACTTTGGGCTAGCTAGCCTTTGGTGCTGAGGTGTCTTTTGGAAGTGCTGCTTTTGCTGTTGCTACCAGTGACTTGAAAGTCGCTGGCTCGTTAACTGCAAGATCAGCCAAAATTCTCCGGTCAACTAGCACACCAGCAAGACCTAAGCCCTGGATGAAGCGGTTGTAAGTCATTCCGTTTGCACGAGATGCAGCGTTGATGCGCTGAATCCACAGTCTGCGGAAATCGCCCTTGCGTGCTCTGCGGTCATTGAATGCGTAGACCAGCGAGTGCAGCATCTGCTGCTTAGCCATACGGTAAAGCCTGGAACGCTGTCCGCGGTAACCCTTTGCGCGCTCTAATACAACGCGACGCTTCTTCAGCGAGTTGACTGCGCCTTTTACTCTTGCCATTTTCTAACTCCTAAAAATAAAGTCGGTTACTTGCCGAGCTGCTTCTTGATGGTCTTGAAGTCGGCAGCCGAAACTACCTGGTCAGCGTTCAAGCGACGCTTGCGTCTAGATGACATGTGCTCAAGGTTGTGGCGCATGTTGATCTGCTGCTTCATGAGCTTGCCACTACCGGTAAAGCGAAAACGCTTCTTGGCACCCGAATGGGTCTTCTGCTTTGGCATTTACTTCTCTCCTGTTTCTATAGCAGCCTCTAGGACTACTTCCTCGGTTGTTACCGCTTTGGCTTCAGCTTTTGCAGCCTTGTCCGCAGCTTTCTTGGCGTCTGCCTTAGCTTCCGCTTTGTTTCTAAGTGGACCAATTACCATCACCATGTTTCGGCCGTCAATCGATGGTGTCGATTCAACTGCGCCAAACTCGGTGACTTCTTCAGCCAACTTCTGTAGCAACTTGATGCCCATCTCTGGTCGAGATTGCTCTCTTCCTCGGAAGACCACCATCACCTTCACCTTGTCGCCGGCTTTCAGAAACTTCTCAATCTGAGCT
>JBIIQC010000014.1:0-32933 GCA_044342295.1 Rhodoluna sp.
CAAGGTTCGCTGTGTATTGCGCAGCGTTGTCGGGATCCAAAGTCTTTAGCTGATCAGCTAGTCGGGTTGCGAAATCTTCAACCACGTGGAAGTCATACCAAACATGTTCATTACCGTGATCGTGGTCATGGCCGTCTTCTTCTGTGGCGTGGTCCTCTTCTTCTGCAGCGTGGTCCTCTTCTTCGCCTTCTTCAGGTAGGTAGGCGTAAAAAATATTGCTGTTGCCAGCGGCCACGGCCAGGGTGTCAATGAAGGAGTCATAGCCTCCGCCGTTGGCGACAATTACGTCGGCATCGTTGACAGCAAGCTGGTCTCTGGCTGATGCCTCATAGGAGTGTGGGTCCTGGGAGAAGCTATCAATGATTGAGACCACCTGTACTAGGTCTCCACCTATCGATGAGGCGATATCGCCCCAGACGTTTGTGGAGGACACAATGGTGAGTCCAGGAAAGCTCTCTTTGTTGGCATTGGTGGCCGGATCAGTGGCTGCACAGCCTGCTAAAAGAAGAACGGTGGCGGTTGCAAGGGCAAGGGTTTTAGTTTTCATACCCAGACCATAACACCTATTGATAATGATTGTCAATAGCGTTAGTCAAGCAATAGGGCAGGTTCCTCAATGACCGAAGC
Organism: Rhodoluna sp.; assembly: GCA_044342295.1. Classification (GTDB taxonomy): domain Bacteria; phylum Actinomycetota; class Actinomycetes; order Actinomycetales; family Microbacteriaceae; genus Rhodoluna. Next base: position 628 of record JBIIQC010000014.1, read on the forward strand.
CACGTCCTGGACAAATCTTGATGCCACATCGCCATCAACAACGCGATGGTCGAAAGTGGCGCCGATGGTTGTCACCTGGCGAATAACAATCTCGTTATTTACAACCCATGGCTTTGGACGAATCGAGCCAAGCGCCACGATGGCAACTTGGCCTGGATTCAAGATAGGCGTTCCGGTGTCAACACCAAAGACACCAATGTTCGTGATGGTGATGGTGCCATCTTTCATGTCCTCTGGTGTTGTCTTTCCTTCTCGAGCTGTTGCTGCCAAAAGTTCTAGTTGGCGAGCTAGTTCTAGCATCGACATCCGATCAGCGTCTTTGATGTTTGGAACAATCAGGCCACGTGGTGTTGCAGCAGCAACACCAAAGTTTACGAAGTTGTGAACAATAATTTCTTTGTCTGTCCAGGTGGAGTTCACGGTTGGGTTTCTTCGAACCGCCCACATCATTGCCTTTGCCATAAGTAGCAAAGGCGTAACTTTCACACCAGCAAAATCTGTTGAAGCTTTGAGTCTCTTTACGTATTCCATAGTTCTGGTGGCATCGACATCAACAAAGATAGAAACGTGAGGAGCGGTGAAGGCGGACTGCACCATTGCCGTCGCGATGGCTTTTCTTACACCCTTGACTGGAATGCGCTCTTCCCGTTCGGAAGGAATCGCAGGGGTGGTTAGGTTTCTAAACACCGAGGCTTGAGTTGCGGCATTGACAACATCTTCACGAGTGATTTCGCCACCAGTACCGGTAGCAGCAACTTTGGAAAGATCAACGTTTAGATCTTTAGCAAGTTTTCGAATTGGTGGCTTTGCAATTACATCGGTAGAGAGCGCGGATGGAATTGCAGAGCTTGCAGTAGGCACAGCTGCCGCAACTGCAGCAGCTCCTAAAGCCCCTGAGCGCTTACGTCTAGTTCCGGCGTGACCAGCGGAGCCATAACCAACTAGGTTTGGTTTGGTTTCATCTGATGCTACCGATGAAGCAACATCTGCAACTGCTTCATGCATGGTGTCAGACTCGGTAATAATCGGAATAGAACTAGTGGCGGGTCCCGCCATAAGGATGTTTCCTTCGGCTTGGACCGAGATGATTGGACTTCCAACCAAGACAGTGTCGCCTTCTTTGGCAAATAGCTTTTCGATAGTTCCCGCGAATGGGCAAGGTAGCTCAACTATTGATTTGGCGGTTTCGATTTCACAAATAACTTGGTTTACGGTTACCTGGTCCCCAGCGGCAACTTTCCAAGAAACAATTTCGGCTTCGGTTAGTCCTTCGCCAACATCGGGCAAGTTGAATACTGCAAGTGACATCTTCTTACCCTTTCTTAGTAGGCCAGCGAGCGATCGACTGCTTCTAGAATCCGATCAGCGTCGGGTAGGAACAGTTCTTCAAGTTTGGCAGGTGGATATGGCACATCAAAGCTTCCAACCCGAAGAACCGGTGCCTCAAGGCTATAAAAGGCCAGTTCAGCTATCTTTGCCGCCACTTCGGATGCAACCGAGTATGAAGTCGACGCTTCTGACGCAATCACCAAACGACCAGTTTTCTTTACTGAGTTCAGGATGGTTGGAAAATCAATTGGAGAAACTGATCGAAGATCAATGACCTCAAGACTGATTCCTTCTGCACTTGCTAAATCTGCTGCCTGCAGGGCAGTCACAACCATCGGTCCATAGCTAACAAGTGTGACTTGAGTTCCTTCTCGCAAAACTTTTGCTTCGTGCATTGAAGCAGGTGGTGAATCTAGATTCACGGTTCCTTTTAGCCAGTAACGCCTTTTGGGTTCAAAAAAGATTACTGGGTCGTTGGATTCGATTGCCTGCTGAATCATCCAGTAAGCATCGTTAGGGTTTGATGGGTTGATTACCCGAAGACCTGGTGTGTGAGCAAAGTAAGCTTCCGGTGATTCGCTGTGATGCTCAACAGCACCGATGCCTCCACCGTAAGGAATTCGAACAACAACTGGCATGCTCAGGTGGCCTTCAGATCTGTTGGTGAGTTTTGCTAACTGCGAGACGATCTGATCAAAAGCTGGATAAACAAAACCGTCGAACTGGATTTCTGCAAGTGGTCGATAGCCGCGCATGGCAAGACCGATTGCAGTTCCAACAATTCCTGACTCTGCAATGGGAGAGTTGAAAACTCTCTTGTTGCCAAACTCGGCTAGCAATCCTTCGGTGACCCTAAACACTCCGCCGAGTTCTGCAACATCTTCTCCAAAGACCAGGACTTTAGAGTTGTTCTGCATTTGTTTTTGAATCCCTGCATTAATTGCTTTCGCAATTGTCATCTCAGCTGTGTTGGTCATTTGTCACCCTCCTCGAAAGAGGTTTCGTAGTTTTCAAGCCAGGCTTGCTGCTCTTGAACTAGCGGGTGCGGGTCGGTATAGACGTGCTTGAACAAATTCTCAAGGGGAGGGTTTGGCATCGCAAAAGTAGCTTCGCGAATTTGAGTAGCGAGCTCATCTCCTGCTTGAGCTACCTCTTGGAAGAAGTCGTCACCGACGCCTTGACGACGCAGGAACTTCTCAAAGCGGGTAATTGGATCTCTCGCAATCCAGTAGTCAGTTTCTTCTTGCGGGCGATATTTAGAAGGATCATCGCTGGTGGTGTGTGCACCGACCCTGTAAGTCAGTGCTTCAATAAGAGATGGGCCAAGGCCGTTTCTGGCATCATCCATGTGTTTGGCAGTTACGGCGTAGCAGGCCAAAACGTCGTTGCCATCCACCTGGATTCCAGGAACACCAAAACCCTCACCACGAAGATATAGAGGAACTACTGTTTGGGCCGACACTGGAGAGCTGATAGCCCACTGATTGTTCTGGCAGAAGAAAACTAGTGGTGATTTGTTCACAGCTGCAAACAACAGCGCTTCGCTAACATCACCCTCGGCAGTTGCGCCATCGCCAAAGTATGTAATGACAGCTTGGTCAACTTCCGGGTCACCGGTTCCAACATTGCCATCGAAGTTGACGCCCATGGCATATCCTGCGGCGTGCAGTACCTGGGTTCCTAAAACAATTGCGTAAAGGTGGAATCTGGTTTCTTCAGGATTCCAGCCACCGTGGTTCACACCGCGCATCATCTTGATAATCGACATCAAGTCGATTCCGTGGGTGATCGCTACCCCGTGCTCACGGTAACTAGGAAACATGTGATCGTTCTTTCCTACGGCATAGCCTGATCCGATTTGAGCTGCTTCTTGGCCAACGGCTGGAACCCAAAGGCCCATTTGGCCTTGGCGCTGTAATGCAGTGCACTCGTTATCAAAGCGACGAATTCTTGCCATGTCGCGATAAAACTTCAAATAGTCGTCGAGAGTTAATTTCTCTAGGTATTTTCCATAGTGGGCGTATTCGCTAGGCACCTCAAAGACGCCATCCGGAGACAGCATTTGAACTTGCGGCACGCGGCCCGCCGAGGTAGTCACAGGCTCTAATTTAGCTCTAATGCTGGGACAATAGAAAAATGATTCGTTTCTTTGTCTCCACCTCAATAAATGCGCTAGCTCTATGGGTAGCAACAATCCTTATTCCAGCCATCACTCTGACCCCCTACGGCGGTGAAGGTGTTTGGCAGCGAATTGGTTCCTTCTTACTTGTTGGAGCAATCTTTGGTTTAGTGAACGCGATAATCGCTCCGATTATTAAGGTGCTTGCGTTCCCGCTATACATTCTTACTTTTGGTCTGATCTCATTTGTGATCAACGGAGCGTTGCTTCTATTTGTTGCATGGCTTTCATCTCAAATTGGATCCGACATCTTCACAATCGATGGCTTCACTTCTGAGGGTCTAACTGTTGAGTCAATGGGGTGGGCAATCCTAGGTGCAGTAATAATTTCGATTGCTTCTTTGATTGGTCGCTGGGTTTTCAAGATTCTTAGAATTCTCTAGCAATAACAAAGTCCATCGCTTTACCTCTTAGCGCTCCGCGCACCTGAGACAGCAATTGCTCTTTGATGCTGGAAATCCCTTTGCTTTTGGACGCATCGACTCTTTCGGTTGTGTTCTTGTAACTCTTTAGCGAATGCGAATGCATCGGAGCCTCTGACTCTGAAGCTAAAGAATTACGCTGAATGGTCACCCAGTTTTTTGCGATTGGATTTACTTTCCCGGAAACATTTGGAATTGGGTCATTCACGTGTTCGATTGCCATCACCGGAAGCTTGGTTAGTTTTAGTTGGCCGATTGGAGCCCCGATGGTTACCAAACCAGCGGCGATGTAACCGGCGGGGTGCATAGCGAGGTTGCCGGCCACCATTCCGCCCTGCGAGTGTCCAACAAATATCACTTGGTCGTTAGCTTCTATTCCTGCTTGTTTCATAGCTTCCAAAACTGCCCGCTCGCTAGCTGCAATGACTTCACCCTGCATTGCCAAAATGTTTGATTGAAGATCAAGCGGGTTTGATCCATCCCCTAGACCAAGGGTTTGGGTTCCGGGAATGTAAACAACAGCGGTTCTCTGTTCTGAACCCGTATGAAAAAAATCGATGCCAACCGTTGGTTCACCTCTTGATGAGACTTGCGATAACCGATCCAGTAGCTGGGTTATTGAAGTTGGGGGTTGGGTAGAACTAGTGATTGTTTTGGTTGCCGAAACCCTGTGGTCAAGTTTCCAACCCAGAGAGGTGGCGATGTTGGTAGTGACTGCGGCTAGTTGTGGAATGAAGTCAATTTCAAAGCGCCTGTGAATCTGCGCCTCTGTCGAAAAGTACTGTTCTGAGGCCAATAGGCAACTGTCGTGCAATCGCTCTAATTTGCCAAGCACATCAACTATTGCCATTCGATAATGCAGTTGGTGAAGTGGGTCAGAAAGAAGAGTTTCGATTGAGCCAAAGGCTGCAAGTTCCGTAGCTGCAAGTTTTATCTCAAAGGCAACGCGGTGTATTTCTTCGCGGGTGGCGACGATGTCTGGATTTCCCCCATAGCTATCGATTGTCACCAGCTCAGGGATTGCCCGAGGGCAATTAGTTCAGACTCTAGAGCCGAGAGCTGGCTTGTTAGAAGTAGGGCAGCTGATCCACACCAAAAGCCAGGCTCGGGTTTAGCAAGCCTAATTCGATAAAGGCTTTGCTGAATTTGAAACTGAATCTGGTCCACGCAAATACTTTGCGCTGTTTGGTTAGTTTTTTGGAACAAAAATTGCGAATTGTTGAAAGCTGACAGGCCTTAACAGGCCTCGATGCGCCAGAATAGTTTGGTGAGCCTTTCTTCTCAGCCAATTAGCCCGCTAGACGGTCGTTACGCATCGGCTGTGTCCGAGCTTTCTCTGTTGCTTTCCGAGGCTGGTCTAAACCGCGCCAGGGTGCAAGTAGAAATTGAATGGCTCTTGCTTCTTGCAAACTCCGAAATCTTTGGGCGTGACCGGTATGTGACCGAAGAGCAATCCAAGGCTCTAAGAAAAGCTTTCCAAGACTTCAGCGACGAGGATGTGGCGGCCTTAGCTTCCATAGAAGCTACCACCAGACACGACGTAAAAGCGGTTGAATACTTTGTCAGAGACAAGCTCACCAAACTAGATCGCGAAGATCTGCATGAGCTAACCCACTTCGCAGCTACCAGCGAAGACATCAACAATCTTTCCTACGCACTCACCATCAAAGAAGCAGTAACCACTGTTTGGTTACCCAAAGCAAAGGCTGTTGTACAGGAGCTTTCTGGGCTAGCAAAGTCATCTGCTGGCGTCGCCATGCTTTCAAGAACACACGGTCAACCGGCAACGCCAACCACCATGGGTAAAGAAATGGCTGTGTTTGTTCACAGACTCAAAAGACAAATTGCTCGTATTGAAAAAACCAATTACCTGGGTAAATTCTCCGGAGCAACTGGAACATATTCAGCTCACATGGTTGCCGTTCCTAATTTTGACTGGCAGGCGTTTTCCAAAAAGTTCGTTGAGTCCCTAGGACTTGAGTTCAACCCACTAACCACCCAAATTGAATCTCACGACTGGCAAGCAGAGCTTTACCAGGGCGTTTCTCACTTCAACAGAATCTTGCACAACCTAGCTACCGATATCTGGAGCTACATTTCCATTGGCTACTTCACCCAGATTCCAGTCAAGGGAGCTACCGGTTCTTCGACCATGCCCCACAAAATCAACCCAATCAGGTTTGAAAACGCAGAGGCGAACCTTGAGCTATCCAACGCAGTTCTAGACAATCTGGCTCAGACCCTGGTTACCTCCCGCATGCAAAGAGATCTTTCCGATTCCTCTTCCCAAAGAAACGTTGGGGTTGGCTTTGGTCACTCTCTGGTTGCACTAGATAACATCCACAAGGGCCTAGGTGAAATCAAGGTGGCTGACGCAGCAATCGCTGCGGACCTGGCCGATAACTGGGAAGTTTTGGCTGAGGCTATTCAGACCGTTATTCGAGCAGATGTTGCAAGCGGTAAGTCAGAAATCACTAACCCTTACGAACTTCTAAAAGACCTAAGTCGGGGCAAGAGACTTACAAGAGAAGACCTAGCTGATTTTGTTTTGAAGCTAGATATCCCTCAGGCCTCAAAAGATAGATTGCTTGCTTTGTCCCCGAAAGATTACACAGGGCTTGCAAAGAAACTAGCTGAGTCTATTTAGCGAAGAACTGGCTTGTCCGGATCATTGTTTTGCTCCGGGACCATAAGTGCCAAGGTTGCAATTCCAACCAAAGAAATAATAAAAGTTACGCCAGCGGCAATTAGCGCAGCGTCTATCTTACGAACCCCAAAATAAACGAGAACTCCAACAAAGGAGGCCGCGACTGCGGAAAGAACAAGGAAATTCGTGGCGGTAAATTTCTTAGGCATAAACCAAGCCTAAAGCTATTTCTGCGGGGTGAGAGCAGCGATGGCTAAATGCACACCGCTTATGACCAAATAGGCACCAAAGAAACCAACAGCGCTCACGATATCCAACTGCACAATCAAGAACAGCAATCCAAGAGATAAACCAAGACCTGCACTAATTAACCCATCTTTGCCAGCCCGAGTTCTAAAACCTGACCGGCTAGCAAGATAGAGCTCCATTGCACCAGAAATTACGGCCCAACCAGCCACCAGATAAACAAATGCTAATCCTTGGGCAGTTGGTTCCGTTTGAGGAATCAAAGCGGCAAACAAACCAACAGCTAAAGCAATCAGGGTCAAAGGAAGTGAATCAACCGATAGGTATTTACCCTTGGCCCAGATGGTTGACGCAACGTTTGCAACTGAAGATCCAATTCCAAAAAGAGCTAGCGCAAATAAACCAGTGGCTGCTGAGTGGGATTGAGTGAAAGTAATAAAGAGTCCAACAGAGATCGATACCGCTGCTCTAACTCCAAGAACTTTTTGCAAAGGCTCTAGTTCTTCATGTTCACAAAGCGAGAGTAGTTTCCCTGGAAGGCAACAACTACTGTTCCGATAGGACCAGAACGCTGCTTAGCCAAGATTAGGTCTGCTTCTCCAGCTCTTGGGTGGTCGGTGTCACCGGCGGCTTCACGGTGGAGCAAAACAACAACGTCAGCGTCTTGTTCTAGCGATCCAGATTCACGAAGGTGAGAAAGCTCTGGCTTCTTGTCCTTGGTCTGCTCTGCCTGGCGGTTTAGCTGAGATAGGGCAACAACAGGAATCCCTAGTTCTTTAGAAAGCAGCTTTAGCGCACGTGAGAACTCGCTAACTTCCTGCTGTCTGGATTCAACTTTCTTTCCAGAGGTAAGAAGCTGGAGGTAGTCGATGACAACCATCTTGAGTCCCACTCGCTGCGCAAGTCTTCGGCACTTAGCGCGAATCTCGGCAAGAGTCATGTTTGGTGAATCATCGATGTATAGCGGAGCGTCGTTAATGCTTCCGCGAACCTGGGCTAACTTAGTCCAGTCGCTGTCTGCAATGTTTCCCTTACGCATTGACTGCAACGGAATCGATGATTCTGCAGAAAGCATTCGCATCGCAATTTCAGCGCGACCCATTTCGAGTGAGAAAAACAAAGTTGGCTTATCTGACTTGATAGCTGCGTTACGAGCTAGATCAAGTGCAAAGGTTGATTTACCCATCGCAGGTCTTGCGGCAACAATAATTAGCTGACCTGGGTGTAAACCGTTGGTCAGTGCATCAAGTTCGGTGAAGCCGGTTGGCACTCCAACTAGATCTCCGTCTTTGGCAGCAGCTGCTTCAATTTCTGCGATAGCCGCTTCAATCGAATCAGAAAGCGCAACGTAGTCCTCACCGGAGCCCGTGCGAGTAACTGCGTAGACATCTTCTTGCGCTTGGTTTACAAGTGCTTCAACTTCACCCTCGTTGCCATAGCCAAGTTGAGCAATTCTTGTTCCAACTTCTACCAGTCTTCGAAGGGTTGCTTTTTCCTGAACGATCTTTGCGTAGAAAGCAGCGTTCGCTGCTGTTGGAACAGTGCTGGTAAGTGTGTGTAGATAGTCTGCTCCACCTGCGCGAACCAAGCTTCCGGTTTTGACAAGTTGGTCAGTAACGGTAATGACGTCGGTTGGTTCACCCATTCCGTAAAGAGTGAGTAGTGCATCAAAAACGATTTGATGTTTCGGTGCGTAAAAATCATTCCCGCGAACGTGTTCGAAAACTTCAGCAACGGCTTCTTGAGAAAGCAGCATGGCACCCAAGGTGCTCTGCTCTGCTAAAAGATCGTGCGGTAACACGCGGTCAGTTGAGCGCCCGGGTTCAACTGGAAGTACTGGTGCCAATGACATTTAGTACTCCTTGAAGAAGATAGATATGAGGGCAAAAAGCTTGCGCTTACTGACTTGTCTAGCATCCACCACTGACAACTCTGGAGAAAGCCACGGTGTGTATAAAGCTGTGGATAAAACTGGGGAAACACTCTAATAACTGGAGGTTTTATGTGGAAACTGCTGTGGACAAACCAAGTCTCAAAACCCTACTTTTTAGCTATTTACTGGCAAGCAGGTGTGGAAAACAATTTGCCTCAAAACTCTAAACGGGGCGCTGAGGGTTGTGGTCTGGCTAGAGAATCGGTTCCTGCAGGGCACCAAAGCGGTGCTGAGTGATTGAAACCGCTTGTTCGCGAACCAGGTTCAATCCCGTAAGTTTTCCGCTAGCTAAAACTTCGCCAGTGATGACATGAATATCTGGCTTGGTTCTAGCTTTTCTAACCCAGCCTTCATTTGAGCCAAGCTGCCAGATACGAAGGCCAAGGCTGGGTTCGTTCACCACTCGCTTTTCAAAGTCACCGGTTGATTCACGCTGCAGGAGGTCGTGATTTACCTTGCCCATGAATCCTGGAGCTACGCTCACCGGGACTTTGAAACCTGAACACTTGATGGCAAGTAATACTCGGTCCACATCTTTTTGAGAAGCAGTTGATCCAACGCGAACAATCAGGTTCGCTGGCAGGTACCTTCGGTAGTTCCCTTCAACTTCTAACTCGCCACCATCTAGCTCCTTTGGCGCGTAGATCTGTTTCCAAGCAAGTTCATCCGAAGCCTTAGCTGCCTTCAAAAATGCAGCAGCGGTTAGCTTGTTTGTGGCGGCAGGGTTTGACCAAGTTCCAAACTGCGTTAGGTAACTTGAGCCACCGGCTTTCAATCCTGAACCAACTGAGGATCTTTTGAATCCACCGAATGGCTGACGATTAACAATGGCGCCCGTTATACCTCTATTGACGTAAAGGTTTCCGTTGTTTACGCCATCGATCCAAGTTAGAACTTCTTGGTTATCGAGCGAATGAATTCCGGCGGTCAAACCATAATCAGGAGCGTTTTGAAGCTTTATGGCTTCGTTCAAATCTCTTGCTCTCATAATTCCAAGAACCGGACCAAAGACTTCGGTCATGTGAAAAAACGATCCTGGCCTGACGCCAAGTTTGATTCCAGGGCTCCAGAGCCTGCCAGTTGAATCAAGCTGCTTTGGCTCCAAAAGCCAGCTCTCGCCGTCTTCTAGGGTTGTTAGGGCCCGCTCTAGCTTGCCAGTTGGCTTTTGAATCACTGCGCCAATAGATGCCGCCAGGTTGCCTGGCCAGTCCACCTTCATTGACTTGGCTGCGTCAACTAATTGACGTCTGAACTTCTCGGAGCCATAAACCGGGCCAACCAGAATTGCCAAACTTGCCGCGGAGCATTTCTGTCCAGCATGACCAAATGCACTCTTAGCTAAATCTCCTGCAGCAAGATCCAAATCAGCAAACGGGGTAATAACGAGGGCATTCTTGCCGCTGGTCTCAGCTGCTAACCGAATTGAAGGTTTGTGCTTCTTGAATAGCTCTGCGGTTTCAAAGCCACCGGTGAGAATAACGCTATCCACGGATTGGTGTCCCACCAGGTGTAGGCCAACTTCGTTATCTGGAACAGCAACCACTTGCAAAACAGATTTGCTAATTCCTGCCTTGTATAGAGCATTTGCAACAGCAACGCCGCAGTTTCTAACTTCTGGTGCCGGCTTCAAGATAACTGTGCTGCCGGCAGCAAGTGCTGCCAGCACACCACCGATAGGAATGGCCACTGGGAAATTCCAAGGCGGAACAACAAGAGTTAATTTGTCTGGAGTGAACTTGGCTTCTTTATTGTTCACAAGTTCTGGAATCAAACTTGCGTAGTATCTTGCAAAGTCCGCTGCTTCAGAAACCTCGACATCGGCCTCGGCAATTGTTTTGCCAGCTTCTGCCATCATCACGGCAATTAGTTCCGATCTGGCGCTTTCAATCTCGTTGGCAGCTTTGACAAGTAGCTGTTGACGCTTCTTATGCTCTTTGCCCCAAGCAGTTGCCGCGGTGAGTGATTTTCTAACCAGCTTGTCGATTTCAATTCGAGAGTCAATAAGAGGTAAGCCAGCGTTTTTGGTTCTTGCAATCTGCTTAGAAAGAGATTCTGAGAGTTTCTGAATCTTCTTGGCGTTTTCTCGAACCGAAACAATTGCTGGATCGCTGTCTGGTTGGTTTATAAACTCACCCTTACTGGCAGCTTTCGCGGCCGCGGCTGAATTGTTGGCCTGGCGGTTTGGTTCTGTTCCAAGTTTGGTTATTAGCTTGATCGAGTTTAGGAATCGGTCACGCTCACGTTCGAAAATTCTTTTGCTGGTTGTTAGTTCAAAGACCCCAGACATGAAGTTGTCCGGAGACGCATTTTCTTCCAGTCTTCTGGTTAGGTAAGCAATTGCTACTTCAAACTCTTTCGGGGAAACAACTGGGGTGTACAAAAGCAGACTGCCAACAGTTTTCTTTACGCTTGCTGAAAGCGCAACAGCCATGCCCTTGAGCATTTCAAAATCAATTCGATCCAGCACACCGTTTTTCTTAGCCAGTAAGTAGGCGTAGGCAACATCAAACAGGTTATGTCCGGCGACACCGGTTCGAACCGATTTAGCTACCTTTGGATCCAGCAAAATTTCCAGCAAACGTTTGTAGTTGGCATCTGACTCAACTTTGGAGTTGTAGGTAGCTAACTCAAAGCCGTGCCACTTAGCGTCTACTAGCTCCATTGCAAGGTTTGCGCCCTTCACCAGCCTGATCTTGATTGGCGCTCCGCCTGCTCGCACTCTCTTTTGCGCAAAGGCAATTAGATCTTTCAGTGCTGCATAAGAATCAGGCAGGTAAGCCTGGATAACAATTCCTGCTTTTAGGTTCTTGAGCTTTGGCTTGGAGAGCATTTGCTTGAAAACCTCGATGGTGAGCCATAGGTCTCGATACTCTTCCATATCCAGGTTTATAAACTTCTTCTCGCGATTCGCGTAGTTATACAAAGGCTCGAGCCTTTCGATTACTCGCTCGATGCTGTCTTCGTATCCCCACATCGACAACTGTGAAACAACGGAAGAAACTTTCACTGAGGCGTAGTCAACATCTGGTCTCTGTAGTAGTTCAAAAGTTTTTGCAAGTCGGTTGGTAGCTTCTGCTTCTCCAAGAACTGCCTCACCCAGAAGATTCAGGTTTAGCGCGATTCCATCGGCTCTAACTTTCGAAAGGTGCTTGGTTAGCTTGCTAGGTCTTGCGTCTGCAATCAGATGCGAGACCAGTGAGCGAAGCACAAACCTTGCAATTGGAATAACCGGGAAAGGAAAATACGGCGCCATAAAGCCACCTAGCTTGATTGCAAAGCGATCAAGCGGTGGCAAAGCCATCGGAACTATCTTGGTAAGTTTTCTAAGTTCGCGAGCTGCGACTCTGGTGTTCTCAGGTCTAATAACCCTGTCTACAAACCGCAAAGTGAATTCAAGACCGTTTGGGTCTTTCAGTAGGGCTGACAGCCTGGCTTCCGCAGCCGATGACTCGGCGTTGCCCTTGGCGTCTTTCAGCCAGGTCTGAACTAGTTCAACGGATTGCTTGGCAAGGGCTTGGCGATTCATGTTTGTTTCTAGTCCCAATTGCTCGGTGCTGGTTCCCTGCCCTTTGGTAAAGAAGAGGCTACGGACCAGTTGGCCACCCACTGCGGCAAGATCGGCATTGGTCCATTCCACGGTGTGTATTCCAGGATTTCCTTAGGAGTGACGATGCCGCGAGATCTTTTCAAGAATCTGATGCGAACAACCGCCCGAGCGTAAATCTCCTCGCCAACAACAAACCTTTGTTCAAAGTAGAAAGCTTCGTCGGTCCAGCCGATGACTTTTGATTCCAAATCAAAGGTTTGCCAAAGCTGTAAAGACTTTCTGAAGGTGATGTTCTCGGCAACCACAACTGGATACCAACCGATTTTGTTCCACTTATTCCAAATACCGGTTCGCTTGCCGTGGTCGTAACGACCCAAATCCATGATGGTTAGAAACACACCATTATTCATGTGAGCGTAAATATCTAGATCAGTTGGCCACACTCTAAAGCGGCGCTTAGCAACATCGTTGATCTGTATCTTTGTTCTAAATCTCCAGCTCATCAGCTGGTAGATAACCCGTAGCCAAAGTTTCATTTACCAGATACTCACTCGCTTGGACTCTTCCAACCAAAGCTTGTCGGATGGGCTGAGATCAAATGCTTCATAGAAGGCATCGATGTTTCGAACAATCTGGTTGCACCGAAACTCTGGTGGTGAGTGTGGGTCGGTTGCAAGGCGCTGCAACACCATCTCGTCGCGACCTTTAGTGCGCCAGGCTTGTGCCCAAGCTAAGAACAATCTTTGTCTTCCAGTTAAGCCATCAATTAGCTCTGGTTCTTTTCCGTTCAGTGACATGAGGTATGCCTTGTAGGCAATTCCCAATCCACCAAGATCTCCGATGTTCTCACCGATGGTGAGCTCACCGTTGACTTTGTTGTCATCGGATAGTTGCTCCGGGGAAAGTTCGTTGAACTGAGAAATCAAACTAGAAGTTAGTTTCTCGAAAGCCGAACGGTCTTCATCACTCCACCAGCTAATAAGTGCTCCGTCGCCGTCATACTTGGATCCCTGGTCGTCAAAGCCGTGGCCAATCTCGTGACCGATAACTGCACCGATTGCACCGAAGTTGACAGCGTCATCTGCGTCCAAAGAGAAAAACGGTGGCTGCAAAATAGCCGCCGGGAAAACAATCTCGTTGAAGCCAGGGTTGTAATAAGCGTTTACAGTTTGTGGGGTCATGAACCACTCATCGCGATCTAGCGGCGAACCAATTTTCTTCATCTCCCTATCAAGGCTCCAAGAACTAACGTTTTTGACATTCGAAATTAAGTCATTGCGGTCGATCTTGATGCTCGAGTAGTCCTTCCACTTAACCGGGTAACCGATTTTTGGTGTGAACTTGGTTAGCTTGACTAGAGCTTTCTTTTTTGTCTCATCGCTCATCCAGGAGAGATTCTCGATGCTGTGCTTGTAAGCATCGATTAGATACTGAACCAACTCGTCCATGCGCTTTTTTGCTTCGATTGGAAAGTACTTCTCTACGTAAATCTTGCCAACGGCTTCGCCCAAAGAACCTTCAACCAAGCTAACCGCGCGCTTCCAGCGAGCGCGGTTTACTGGTGCTCCGGTCAATGTGGTTCCGTAGAAACTAAATCTCTCATCAACAAAATCTTGAGATAGGTAAGGCGCTGCCTGGCTGATCAGGTTCCAGCACATCCAAAGTTTGATGGCTTCTAGGTTTGATTCAGAGAAAGTTTCTTTCAAAGATTCAAAGAATGATGGCATCATCACAATCGATTCGTCCAGCACCTTCGGGCTGATCTTTGCGCCTTCAAACCACGTGTTCCAATCGAAGTTGGCGGTTAGTTTTCTAAGCGACTCAAAGCTTGTTAGGTTATTAGTTTTCTCGGCATCTCTGGTTTCAACGTTGTTCCAGTGATTTGAAGCCAGCTTGGTTTCAAACTCAAAGATGGTTGCTGCTGCTTGTTTAGCTGCAGCTTGGTCCCAGCCAGCTAGCTCAAGCATCTTTTGAATATGAACTACGTAAGCCTCGCGAATGCTCTCGTGCTTTTCCTCGCGGTAATACGCTTCGTCAGGAAGTCCAAGGCCACCTTGGTATAGGTTCACCAAGTAACGGGTTGGATCGTTTGGGTCATTATCGACATACATTCCAAACAGACCACTAACTTCGGTTCTCTCAAACTCACCGAGCATCGTGGTTACCTGTGAAAGATTGTTCAGGCCTTTGATACGAGCAAGATCTGCCTCGATTGGCTTTGCGCCTAGAGCGTTTGCTTTGTCCTCATCCAAAAACGATGCGTAAAGATCTCCGATTTGCTGACTGACTCCCGGGGCAGGATTTGCCGATGCCTCTTCCAGGATCAGCTTGACTGCTTCCTCGGATGCATCGGCAAGCATATGAAAGGACCCATAGATGGCCTTGTCCTCTGGAATCTCAGTAGTGTCCAACCACTTGCCGTTGACGTGCCTAAAAAGGTCATCTTGGGGTCTAGTTGCGGGATTTAGTGCTTTGGCGTCTATGCCTGGAGTCAAATTCATTACTTCATCCTAGAACGTCCAAGAGGCTAGGCTTTTTGATGTGGAACTCCAGAAAATCATCCTTTACTACGGCTTTGCCCCGGTCCCTGACCCAGAGGCAATGAAGCTGTGGCAGCGCACCCTGTGCGAGTCCCTTGGCCTAAAGGGAAGAATCCTGATCTCCAAGCACGGCATCAATGGCACCTTGGGTGGCGATATGAGTGCTTTAAAGAAGTACGCCAGAGCCACCAAGGAATACCCAGGTTTTAACCGCATTGATTTCAAATGGTCAGATGGCACAGGCAACGATTTCCCAAGACTTCGGGTTCGCTCCAGAAAAGAACTGGTTGCCTTCGGAGCTCCAGAGGAGCTTCAGGTCGGACCACGCGGAGTAATAGGTGGCGGTAAGCATCTAAAGCCAGAAGAGGTAAATGCTCTTGTCGAAGAACGTGGCGACGAAGTCGTCTTCTTCGATGGCAGAAATGCCTTTGAGTCCAAGATAGGAAAGTTCAAGAACGCGGTGGTGCCAGATGTTGAAACCACCCACGACTTTGTCAAAGAAATCGAATCAGGAAAGTTTGATCACCTAAAAGACAAGCCAGTAGTCACATACTGCACCGGTGGGATCCGTTGCGAGATTCTTTCCGTTGCAATGAAAAACCGTGGCTTCCAAGAGGTTTACCAAATCAAGGGTGGCATCGTTCGCTACGGAGAAGCTTTTGGCGACAAAGGTCTTTGGGAAGGTTCACTCTACGTCTTCGATGACCGCATGGACATTGACTTCTCGCCTGATGCGAAAGTAATAGGTGTGTGTGAAGCGTGTAATGGACCTACTAAGAAGTTCCGCGATTGCTCATCACTTGCTTGTAGAGATTTGATTTTGCTTTGCGACGATTGCGTGCAGGTCCCAGAGAATCTGGCGTGTAGCCCTTCACACACCAGAGGCAAGCGCATCGGCGCCACCGTTGGGTAAACTTGTAGTTCGCCACCAATCAAGGGACTCAGTTGGGTTTTTTAGACAAATTTGAGAAGACGTTAGAACAAAAGGTCACCGGCTTTTTTTCTAAAACCTTCAAGTCTGGACTCGAGCCACTCGAGATTGCTTCGGCTATCAAGCAGGAAATGGATGCCAAGGCATCGATTCTGAGTCGTGACCGCATCCTGGTTCCAAACAGTTACCTGATTCAGCTCAGCCCCCAAGACTTTCAACGCCTAAATGATCTGGGTGAACCTCTTATAGAGGAGCTCTCTAAGCTCGCTTCGGAGCACGCTGCAAAGCAGCGATTCCAATTCGGAGAGCTGCTTGAAATTTCCTTGGCGGAAGTAGCATCTCTGGCACTTGGTCAACTATCGGTAGTTTCCAGTAGTAAGAAGCTAGAGATTGCCTGGGTTCCGGTTCTTGAGGTGGGCGGCGTTGGACACACCTTGGTAGCTGCCAAAACCACCGTTGGCAGAGATTCCACTGCTGACATCCAAATCGGGGACAATGGTCTAAGTAGAAAGCACTTTGAAATCCTTTGGGATGGCTCCAGCGCAGTTTTGCGAGATTTAGGGTCAACCAATGGAGTCAAGGTGCAAGGCAAAAAGATTGACCAAGTGGTGCTCCCAACTGGAACCGCTTTTTCAGCAGGAAGAACGGACTTTCTGTTCAACGTGATAGCGAGGGCCAAGTGAGTGAATTAGCTTTGTTTCTGGTCCGCACGGGCTTTTTGGCCCTGCTTTGGATTTTCATCTTTAGCATCATCTCTGTAATCAGAGCGGACCTTTTCGGGCAAAAGGTTGTGTCTAAGGTTGCCTCCGCTAATCTGCCCAATTCTTTTGTCGCTGCTACCGGTGCTACTTCCGCAAACGTAAATCTAGCCGAGCAGAAAGCCACCAAGCTTGTTGTCACGGCCGGTGAAAAAGTTGGCACTGAGATTGCACTTTCTGGAAGACAACTAACCATTGGTCGCGCAGGAGATAGCGACTTAGTTGTCGACGATGAGTTTACTTCCACCCATCATGCCAAGTTGGTGTTTATCAACGGTGAATGGCTGGTTCAAGATCTTGACTCAACTAATGGAACTTTGCTTGATGGCAAGAAAGTTACAACCACCTCAGTAGTTCCCATGAACACTCAAGTTCGAGTGGGGCAAACATCATTTGAGCTAAGGGCCTAACTCTTGGCGATAAAAACAGTTTCATTCGCAGCAAGCGACATCGGTCGAGTTCGCTCATCAAACCAAGACTCGGGCTATGCCGGTGTAAACCTGTTTTTTGTTGCCGATGGAATGGGTGGTCACGCCGGTGGAGACATCGCTTCCGCTATTACTTCCCAACACATAGCCCAAGCTGATGAGCCACTAGAAACAAGCTCTGAGGCTGAGCAAAAGCTTATTGACTACATCTACCAAGCCAAGCAAAAAATAGATGCCAGCGTAAAGCAGCACCCAGCCATCACTGGAATGGGAACAACTCTTTCAGCCCTTATGGTCACCGGAACCAAGGTGACCATTGCTCACATCGGAGACTCGAGGATCTATCTGGCTCGTGACGGGGTTGTGAAGCAGATCACCTCCGATCACACCTTCGTGCAAAGACTTGTTGATACCGGTCGCATCACCGAAGAGGAGGCTCTGACTCACCCACGCAGAAGCGTTTTGATGCGTGTTCTGGGAGATATAGAACAATTCCCAGAAGTTGACATCGACACCTACGAAACCAAGCCAGGCGATCGTTGGATGGCCTGCAGTGATGGTCTTTCTGGTGTGGTGCCAAACCAACTAATGGAAAATATCTTGCTTAGCAAAGTTGATGTCCAGGAGGCTTGCGAGTTACTAGTTGGCGAAGCTTTGGAGTTTGGTGCCCCAGATAACGTGACAGTTGTTTTGGTGGACGTCGTGGACGCTTCGGAAGAGGTTGACTTTTCTCCTGGCAGAAACTTAGTTGGTTCAGCCGCAAACGAAGTTGTTATCGAACAGCGCAAGGGTATGCAAGTACTGAGACTTCTAAACCCACTAACGCTGCTTGAACTACTTCAGAAGCCAGAAGACCCAGTTAGTTTCGCCCCCGAGTCCGAAGAACTCCTAGAGAAGATCTTGAAAGACACCAAGGGCCGAGTTCGAGCTCGCAGGTTTAGACAAATCGCAACTTATCTACTACTTATAGCAATTGCTGGTTATGGAATTTCCCTCGCTGTCGACTACACCCAAACTCGCTACTTCGTCGGAATCGACGATGGCTACGTAGTTATCTATAAGGGCATCAAGGAAGAACTTGGTCCGTTCAAATTCTCCAGCGTCTACCAAGTTACGAACGTGTCGGTAGATTCGCTAACCGACTTCCAGCGCGAAGCGCTGGAGCGATCCATTACAGCCGAGTCGCCTGAGGAAGCCGAAAGAATCGTTTCTCAGCTTGGTGGTGAGTAAATGACTTCGTTTACTGAAGCGCTACAAATATCGAGACTTGTAAAGATTGTCCCAAGAAGCAGAAACCTCGAAGCTCTTCTATTGTTTTTTGCTGCAGGTCTAAATGCATTTGAGCTTGCTCAGATTCAGCTTTCAATCATCGAGAAGATGACCATCGACCTATTTACCTACTGGTTACCTCCAGTAATTTTCGTCTTAGTGGTGCACTTCGTTTTGCGAAAGCGAGCATCGGAATCCGATCCACTAATTTTGCCAATAGCTTTTGTACTAAACGGTTTGGGTATCGCGATGATCTACCGATTAGATCTTGCAACCATTGCGGCCGGTGGAACTGAGCTTTTTGCCTTTAGGCAGGTTATGTGGACTGCGCTAGCGCTGGCTATAGCAGCCGCGGTTATCTACTTCATCCCATCACAACTGTTTTTGAGACGCTATGTATACATAGCGATGTTTATTGGAATTTTGCTGCTGCTATTGCCGATGCTTCCAGTAATTGGAACCACCATCAACGGCGCGAGCCTTTGGATCTCTCTTTTTGGAATTACTTTTCAACCCGGTGAGCTTGCCAAGGTTGCTTTGATTGTTTTCTTTGCCGGGTATCTGGTAAATCACAAAGACTCTCTTGCGGTGGTTGGAAGGAAAATCTTTGGAATGAGAATTCCTCGCGGAAGAGACCTCGGCCCAATACTTGTGATTTGGCTTGCCAGTATTGGGGTTCTAGTTTTGCAACGCGATCTTGGAACCAGCATTTTGTACTTTGGACTATTTCTGGTGATGATTTACGTTGCAACCGGAAGAGCGTTCTATGCCGGAATTGGTGTTGCGATGTTGGTAACCGGTGGTCTGGTTGCTTCCAGAGTCTTGGATTACGTTTCAAGAAGGTTTGACACCTGGCTGAATCCTTTTGCACAAGAAAATTACGATGCCCCAGGTGGCAGCTATCAAACCGTTCAAGGAATCTTTGGGATGTCAAACGGTAGCGTGTTCGGCTCGGGACTTGGTGGCGGTGTCCCACAGCTTGTCCCATTGGCCGAAAGCGACTTTATTATTTCCAGCCTTGCTGAAGAGCTAGGTCTTATTGGTTTCTTTGCAATCTTGGCGCTTTACTTCTTATTGGTTGCTCGCGGACTGAAGATTGCCTTTAGTCACTCAGATGAGTTCGCCAAGCTATTGGCGGTTGGTTTTGCCTTTGTTATCGCACTTCAGGTCTTTGTTGTAATCGGAGGAGTAACAAGAATCCTTCCACTAACAGGGCTGACAACCCCTCTACTTGCGGCAGGTGGGTCATCGCTTCTGGCCAACTGGGTCATCATTGCGATGCTTCTAAGGCTTTCTGATTCAACGACCGATCACGCATCAAAGCTGGTGATCCGATGATTAAGGAGCTGAAGCGGGTTTCTTTGGTTGTTGCAGCAATGTTTTTGGCGCTGTTTGTTTCTGCCTCAGCCATCCAGGCAGTGGATAGCCAATCACTAGCGGATGATCCAAGAAACGTAAGAAGTCTTTATGAAGGGTACAAAACTCTTCGCGGACCGATTCTGGTTGATGGCAAGGCAATTGCAAGCTCCGTAGAAGCTGATAGTGCCTACCGCTACTTGCGCGTTTATGACAACGAAATGTATTCCGCCGTCACCGGTTACTTCTCGGTGTTCCGCGGTGCAACCGGAGTCGAAGCCGCTTTGAATTCTTACCTATCTGGCCAAAGCTCTTCACAGTTTTTTGAAAAGTTCAACGCGGTGCTTTCCGGTAATGCGGCCTCCGGTGCAGCGGTTGAGCTAACTATCGATCCAGTGCTGCAACAGGCTGCTTGGGATGCACTTGGTAATCTTCAAGGGTCGGTTATCGCTCTAGACCCAGCCACCGGAAACATCCTGGCTATGGTTTCCAAATCAGGCTTTGACGCTAACGAGTTAGCAGGGCACGACAACCAAATAGTCGCCGATAACTACGCGAGGCTAGAAGCTGATCCAAATAATCCTTTGATTAACAAAACAATTAGTGGAGATTTATATCACCCCGGTTCAGTTTTCAAGCTGGTGGTGGCCGCTGCAGCTTTGGAATCGGGTTTGTATACCAACGAATCGACTTTTCAGAACCCGGTTTCAGTTCAGCTTCCAAACTCAACCTCTGAGGTTTTCAACTCAACCAATAAAGCTTGTGGGTCGGGTGCCTCAACGGTTTCTTTGATTAATGCACTGTCCCTAAGTTGCAACGTTCCGTTTGTTGAATTGGGTTTAGCTCTTGGTGAAGATCGAATTAGGGCACAGGCCGAGCTATTTGGCTTTGGCAAGGAGCTTCGGGTTCCGATGATGGTGACTCCAAGTATTTTCCCTGCTGAATTAGATGAGGCTCAGCTGGCTTTGAGTTCGTTTGGTCAGTATGAGGTTCGAGTTACGCCATTGCAAATTGCCCTGATCTCAGCTGCAATTGCCCAAGGTGGCGTTGTGATGAAGCCAAATCTTATTGAAAGCGTGATCAGCCCAAATCTTTCTGTAATTGACGCTCCAAAGCCTGGGGTATTAGCGCAGCCGATAACTGCCGCTACAGCCGAGAGTTTGAAGCAAATGATGATTGATTCCGTGAAAAACGGTGTGGCGGGTAACGCTGCACTCACAGATATTGAAGTGGCAGGAAAAACTGGAACCGCTGAAAATGGTGAAGGCGTTCGCCCAACACTTTGGTTCACAGGCTTTGCACCATCGGTGAATCCAACAATTGCACTAGCTGTGGTGATTGAAGATGGTGGCGGTAGAGACAGTGGATCTGGTGGCAACACAACTGCCGCACCGGTAGCTAGAGATTTCTTCCGGGCGGTGTTTGGTAAATGAAACCTGAAGCTGGACAGATTTATGGAAACCGTTACCGACTAGTAGATCGAATTGCCATCGGCGGAATGGGTGAGGTTTGGCGAGCGCACGACGAAGTCATCCTGCGCGATGTTGCCATAAAAATCCTGAAGCCAGAGTTCATGGGAGATCCCGGCTTTCTAGAAAGATTCCGAGTTGAAGCTCGCCATGCTGCAAGAGTTGACCACGTTGGAATTGCAGATGTTTACGACTATGGCGAAGGTTCGGGTTCTGCTTACCTTGTAATGGAAATTGTCTCCGGTGACTCGCTAGCTCGAATTATCGAAAAGCGAATCAGGCTTACCGAGATTGAAGTTCTGAGCATCGTTGAACAAACCGCCAAAGCTTTGCACGCAGCTCACGAAGACGGATTGGTGCATCGAGACATCAAGCCGGGTAACTTGCTAATTACCCCTGCGGGCAAAGTCAAGATCACTGACTTTGGAATTGCAAGAGTTGCCGACCAGGTAGCACTTACTGCAACGGGTCAAGTAATGGGGACAGTTCAGTACCTATCTCCAGAACAGGCCACCGGAAAGCCCGCAACACCATCGACAGACATTTACTCTTTGGGAATTGTGGCTTACGAAGCCCTTACTGGAAGACGTCCATTCACTGGCGAATCTCAGATGATCATTGCAATGGCACAAATTAATGACAAGCCTCCAGCGTTTGGCGATGACATCGACAAGCGCGTTCAAGAGCTTGTTATGTCTTGCTTAGCTAAAAAGCCAAACCAGCGACCTGGCAGCGCTCTTGACCTGTCGAATAGAGCGAGGGTTTTGAGGTTGCAACTAGAAGGTGTTTCAGCAACCGAGGTGTTTGAGCCAGAGAGTGCTCCTGTGACCAAAGTAACGAACACCGAACCAAACCCAGAAACCGAACCCCTAACTAAGCTGCCAACGGTTTGGCCCTGGTTGGCCCTAATTGGAGTTTTGGTTGCCGCAGCAGCCGGAGTAATGATTGCGATTGTGGTGAGCCTGGTAACAGAAACTGCCCCGAGCCCCACACCTTCTATCTCTGTCTCAAAACAGCCTTCTGCTCCAGCACCTGAAAAACCTGCTGCAACGGTGAGCGTGTTCCTAACGGATGTTGTTGGTAAGAAGGTGCTTGATGCCTCACTGTTCCTTACCGAAAAGGGACTGATTGTGGAGGCTTTGCCTGGAGAAGCCCTTGATCCAACTGACTCAAGGATTCTTGATGTCTATCAAGCAGAGGGTCTGGGTCAAGTGCCTGTTGGCTCAACAGTGAGAATCTTCTATTACATTCAAGGCGAGGCGGCCCCGACTCCAACACCTAGCCCCACTCAAACAACAACCCCAACAACCACACCGACTCCGACGCCGACTCCAACCCCGACTCCAACTAGCTCGGTCAGCCCTTCGCCGACCTCGACCGGAGGTTAGCCCAAATGCCATTGGTATTATTAAAGATAGAGATCTGGGGAGAAATCATTGTCTGAGCAAGAACGTGTTCTGGCTGGCCGCTATCAGGTGGGCGAGCTAATCGGTCGTGGGGGTATGGCCGATGTGTTTGAAGGTGTTGACCTGCGTCTTGGTCGCAAGGTTGCTATCAAGCTTCTAAAATCCGATCTAGCAAGCGATGAAACCTTCGAGTCTCGCTTTGCAAAAGAGGCACAAGCCTCCGCAAAGATGGCCCACCCTACCATTGTGCGTATCTACGATGCTGGCGAAGAGATTTCTACCGACAGCAACGGAAACCAGATCAAGACTCCGTTCATCATCATGGAGTACGTAAACGGCAAACTTCTTCGCGACCTAATGCACGAAAAGAAGCTGACACTAAAAGAAGCAGTTGACTTTGCCAAGGGTGTTCTAACAGCACTAGAGATTTCACACAAGGCTGGAATCATTCACCGCGACATTAAAGCTTCCAACATCATGGTTACCGCCCAGGGTCAAGTAAAGGTGATGGACTTTGGAATTGCCAGGGCCATCTCTGATTCTTCAGAGACCCAGGCACACACCGCCGGAATTGTCGGAACAGCACAGTACTTCTCTCCAGAGCAAGCTCGCGGCGAAGCAGTTGACTCAAGAACAGACCTTTACTCGATGGGTGTATTGCTATATGAGATGTTGGCAGGAAGACCTCCATTCAAAGGTGACACTGCCGTTTCAGTTGCGTACCAGCATGTGAGTGAGCAAGTATCACTTCCTTCTGAGCACAATCCAGAAATAACTCCCGAGCTAGACCAGGTTGTCTTACACGCTTTAGCTAAAGATCGCGAAGAGCGTTTCCAAACCGCTGAGGAGTTCCGCGAGCACCTTATGGCAGCCGTTCGTGGCGAGTCACTTCCAAAAACTGGCTTCACACCAAAAACTACCGTTTCACCTTTACAAGAAGCCTTGCCGACAGAAGTTATTGGTTCTGTTGACCCAGAAGATTTCTTCAAAGAAATCGGTGTTGAATACACAACCGGAGAACCAACGACTTCGATCAAGTTACGTGAGCGCACATCTAAAGATCAGCCTTCAGCCAAGTTGCTCTGGGGTATTGGTTCCGGTGTTGCCGTAACGCTAGTTGGTTTGATTATTTGGCTAATCGCTTTGGGTGGAGCTTTCACGCCAGTAGATCCAAACAACACCGGTGGCATTGAGGTAACTGATATTGCTGGTGCTTTGTATGAAGACGGTAGCAAGGTCTTGGAAGAGCAGGGTTTCTTAGTGCTCAGACTCTTGGAGACAAGTGACACTGTCGAAGAAGGCGTAGTAATCAAAACTGATCCACCAGCTGGAACAAAACTTCCTGCTCGGTCAACCATCGAAGTTTACGTATCCTCTGGTCAACCTGAAACTTCTGTTCCGTTCTTAGAAGGTTTGACAGAAACTGAAGCCAAGAAGGCTTTGGAAGATGTTGGGCTAGTTCTTGGTGGAATAACATCTGCTAACTCGGGAACCATTGCCAAGGGTGCTGTTATTGAATCTATTCCCGAGGCAAACGCAGAGGTTTCAGAGGGAACTGCTGTGAAGCTTCTGGTCTCTGACGGACAGGTGTTGGTTCCTTCGGTGCTGACCCTGGGTGCTGCTGAGGCAAGACGCGCTATGGAAGGACCTGATGTTGGGTTCACGGTTGTAATTGAATCTCCAGCGGGCTGCACCGGAACCGTAGGATCAGTTATTGCTTCCCAGTCGGTACCGGCAGGTCTTTCAGAGCAAAAGCAGACAGTTACATTGACGCTGCTATGTACTCCACCGAGTCCAACGCCTACTCCAACAGAAACAACAACGCCTTAGGCTCTAGAACTTAATCATTGGCGAAAGCTCTTTAGCTTTCGCTGCTGCTCCTTTAAGTCCGATTGACTCTAGCCAGTTTCCAAGCATCTGGTAACCACCTTCAGTGAGAACACTTTCTGGATGGAATTGCACTCCATAAATTGGTTTGGTGATGTGTTGCAATCCCATGATCACTCCGCCTTTGGTTCGGCTAGTTACAACCAAATCCTTTGGGACGGTGTTATCAACAACCGCCAATGAGTGATATCTGGTTGCTCTAAAGGACTTGGGGACGTCTTTGAATACCAGGCTGTTATCGTGTTCAACTTCGCTGGTCTTACCATGCATTAATTCTTCGGCGCTGGTAACTGTCGCACCCATAGCCTCAGCGATTGCTTGGTGACCTAGACAAACTCCAAAAACGGACTGGTTAGTTTCCAGGGCATTTCTCACAACATCAATGCTGAGGCCCGCATCCTTGGGGGTTCCAGGTCCTGGGCTTATCAGCACTCCGTCGTACTTTTTCATAAGCTCTGGAAGCTCTTTAGCGCTAACGGCATCGTTTCTTACAACGTCTGTTGTTGCGCCAAGCTGCTGTAAGTAGCCACTTAGCGTATACACAAAGCTGTCGTAGTTATCCAGCACGAGAATCTTGGTCATGTTACTCAAAGCCTACTTGTAGAATTATGACCATGCCTAAATTGACTGCTACCCCTGAAGACGACTCGTCGTTACCAAAAAAGCGTTCCCTAAAGCTTCCTAAGCGCAAGCCAAAGGCTGAAAAGGTTGCCAAAACTAAGAATTCTGAAGATGCTCTAAACCCGGTTTGGTTTAAGCCAGTGATGTTTGGCTTCATGATTGTTGGGCTTTTCTGGATCATCACCTACTACGTGACCAGCGCACAGTTCCCACTAGGAGCTGCAACACCATTGAATCTTTCCAACTGGAACATCTTGATCGGGTTTGGAATTGCCATGGTCGGCTTCATGATGTCGACTCGCTGGAAGTAATCCTTTAGGAAAACATCGGTCCTAACCGAAAAATTACTCCGGCCACAATAAAAGCAATAATCAAAACCAGCACACCCAAAACTTGAATCTTTTGCGTTAGCGCTGACTTGTATCTGGTTCTCGCGTAAACAAGCGTTACTGCCATTCCGGCAAGTAAACCTCCCAGATGTCCTTGCCAAGAGATGCTTGGAAAGAAAAATCCAAATGCTAAGTTCACGGCAATAAGTGCAAGCAGCTGACCGCTGTTGTCACCGATAGCTCTAAGCATGATGAAGTAAGCACCCATCAAACCAAAAAATGCCCCTGATGCTCCAACAACTGGAGTAACCGGGCTTCCAAGCCACAGCACCATCGCTGAGCCACCAAGGATTGAAATCAGATAAAGAGCTAAGAACCTGACTGGGCCAAGCATTGGTTCGATAACTCGACCAAAGATATAGATCGAGTAGATGTTGATCAAAATGTGCCATGGGCTATCTGGCGAGTGAACGAATCCTGCCGTAAGCATGCGCCACGGTTCGATTGTTGTTAGAAGCGGCGCGTATAGAAGTGTGTTGGTGACACCAGAGCCAGGAATTACTTGAGCTAGCCAAATAAGCAGATTGATCGAGATCAGCCAAACAGTAACTTTTGGCTGACTCGATTTCAATCTTGCCAAGAGAAAACTCTAGAGAGTTTCGATTGAGATGGACTCAATCACGACATCATCAAGTGGCTTGTCTGAAGCGTTGGTGTCAACAGCCTGAATCTTGTCCACAACTTTGCGGCTAGCTTCGTCAACAACATCTCCGAAGATGGTGTGCTTTCCGTATAGCCAGGTAGTTGGTGCTGTGGTGATGAAAAACTGTGAACCGTTGGTGCCAGGTCCGGCGTTAGCCATAGCTAGCTTGTAAGGCTCATTGAAGGTAAGTTCTGGGTGAATCTCGTCACCGAACTGGTAGCCAGGGCCACCCATTCCGGTTCCAGTTGGGTCTCCGCCCTGAATCATGAAATCAGGAATGATGCGGTGAAAGATTACGCCGTTGTAAAGCGGAGTACCTTTTGCCTGTGGGCCACGACTTGGGTGAACCCAGTCAATGGTTCCAGTTGCGAGACCTACGAAGTTCTCAACTGTCTTTGGCGCGTGAAGGGCGAAAAGGTTTACCTTGATTTCGCCATGGTTGGTTTTGATTGAAGCAACATGTGTATGTGTAGTCATCCCTCTATTCTGGCATGAGACCAGATAACTTTTGAGCGAAAACTAAGAGCGCAGCAGGGTTTCAGCAGCTTCTAGCTCAGGAGCCAAGAATCTGTCCGGTCCAACACCGGGAACTACTTTTCTTAGCTTGGACAACATCTCTCCTGTGACCTTGGCTGGCTTTAGCGGAGCTCGCATCTCTAATGCTCTTGCCGCGGTCACAAGCTCGATGGCTAGAACCCGACGAAGATTGTCGGCCACTTTTCTAAGTTTTCTTCCGGCATGCCAGCCCATGGATACATGATCTTCTTGCATCGCAGAAGAAGGTATGGAATCAACGCTTGCTGGAACAGATAATCTCTTGTTCTCTGAAACCAGTGCGGCTTGGGTGTATTGAGCGATCATCAAACCAGAATCCACTCCAGCATCCCCTGCCAAGAAAGGACTTAGGCCACTCGAGCGATACTTATCGAGCATGCGATCTGTTCTTCGCTCGGCAATAGAAGACAAATCTGTTGCAGCGATCGCTAGGAAATCTAGTACGTAACCAACCGGTGCACCGTGGAAGTTTCCATTAGATGTCACTTCACCAGATTCCAAAACAACGGGGTTATCAATTGTTGCTGCAAGTTCACGGGTTGCAACAAGGCTTGCGTGAGTGACGGTATCTCTTACCGCTCCTGCAACTTGTGGAGCACAACGAAGAGAGTATGCATCTTGAACCTTATCGTCGCCTTCTCTGTGTGAAGCAACAACTTCAGAACCGGCAAGGGCAGCAAACATGTTTGCAGCGCTCTTGGCTTGACCTGGGTGAGGCCTTAGGGCTTCGTGTCGTTCTGGTCTAAAGACCTGATCAGTTCCCATTTGAGCCTCAACGCTCATTGCAGCAATTACATCTGCCTGATCGCACAGTTTTTCTAGATCGGCAAGTGCCAGAATCAGCATGCCAAGCATGCCATCTGTTCCGTTGATGAGGGCTAAGCCTTCTTTTTCTTGTAATTCGATTGGCTTGATGCCAGCTTCATTCAAAAGAGTTGGAACATCTCTTTCTACTCCGTCACTTCCCGTAGCTCTTCCCTCGCCCATCAAGACCATGGCGCAGTGAGCTAGTGGGGCGAGGTCGCCGCTGCAACCAAGCGAGCCGTACTCGTGAACAATTGGCGTGATTCCAGAGTTCAGAAGATCGACGTAGGTTTGTGCAACCACTGGTCTAACACCTGTTCGGCCGCTCGCTAGAGTCTTGGTTCGAAGCAGCATCAGCGCTCGAACAACTTCTTTCTCAACGGGATCACCCATACCGGCTGCGTGAGATCGGATTAGGGACTTTTGTAGCTGGACCCGATCTTCTGGAGCGATGTGCTTATTGGCAAGAGCACCAAAGCCTGTGGAGATTCCATAAACCGGAGTTTCCGCTGCAGCTAGAGATTCGATGTGTGCGCGGGTAGCTGCCATCTTCTCGAGCGCCTCTTGTGAAATCTCGAGCTTTTCACCGTGTCTAGCAACCCGGACTACCTCGTCCATTGATAGACCACTTGAATTTAGAGTTACGCTCACTTTTTCTCCTGATAGATAGATTTACCTGATATGAAGACTTCACTTACTAGATCAACACCTGGTCTGTAGCCAAGGTGCAAATAACTTGGTGCATTCAGAATTACTAGGTCTGCACTTTGACCAACAGCAAGAGATCCAACGTCCGTCCTGCGCAGCGCTTTAGCTCCACCCATGGTTGCTGACCACAATGCCTGCTCTGGGCTAAAGCCCATCTCTCTAATTGCCAACGCAATACAAAAAGGCATTGAGGTTGTGTAGCTAGAGCCTGGGTTGCAATCGGTAGCTAGTGCAACGTTCACACCGGCGTCAAACAATTTAGCCGCATTTGGGTAAGTGGCTCTAGTTGAAAACTCTGCTCCTGGAACCAAGGTGGCAACGGTGTTTGATCCGGCAAGTGCTTCGATATCTTTATCGGATAAGTGAGTGCAGTGATCGGCCGATGCGCAATCTAGCTCAACAGCTAGCTGTACTCCACCGCCATGAGTTAGTTGATTGGCGTGAATGCGGGGTAGTAGACCCTTGTCAATGCCAGCCTGCAAGATCTGCCTGGATTGATCAACATCGAATGCTCCCTGGTCGCAGAACACATCAATCCACTTGGCATATGGCAAAACTGAATCAAGCATTTCTCCGGTCACAAGCTCGACGTACTGATCTTCCTTGCCTGCATACTCACTTGGAACAACGTGTGCTCCAAGGAATGTAGTTTCGGGGGTGTGCTTTGATGCAATCTCTAGTGACCTGGTTTCATCAGCGGTTGTGAGCCCATAACCAGATTTGGTCTCAAATGTTGTGATGCCTGATTTCTGCATTTCACGAACCAGCCTTAGCATGTTCTGCTCTAAGGCTTCATTGGTTGCTTCGCGCGTTGCTGCAACAGTTGAGTTGATTCCGCCAGCGGAGTACTTCTCGCCTTTCATGCGAGCTTGGAATTCTTTTGATCTTTCTCCGGCAAAAAGTAAGTGCGCATGGGAATCAACAAAACCTGGAATTACAGCTTTACCCGAGGCGTCTAATTGTTGGTCTGCAGCAGGAACATCATTGGTGTTTCCAACCCAAGCAATTTTGTCATTTTCAATAACTACGGCAGAATTTTCGATTTCTCCGAGAATGCCTAGCCCAAGACTTTGATCGTTGGTGACCAAAGAACCAATGTTTGTTATTGCAATTGACATTTAGCTATTCGGTATCGAGCATAGGCACGTGCACGTGCTTTGCTCTTGCCACACTCTCTGCTTGTGGGTAACCGGCATCTGCGTGTCTGATAACACCCATACCTGGGTCGTTAGTCAAAACACGGTTTAGTTTCTCTGCAGCAAGATCTGTTCCGTCAGCAACGGATACTTGTCCAGCATGAATTGATCTTCCAATTCCAACTCCACCACCGTGATGGATAGAGACCCAAGAAGCACCGGATGCGATGTTGATCATGGCGTTTAGTAGTGGCCAGTCAGCAATTGCATCTGAGCCATCAAGCATTGCTTCTGACTCACGGTATGGACTTGCTACCGATCCACAATCTAGGTGATCACGACCGATAACAATCGGTGCCGAGACTTCACCCTTCTTGACTAGATCGTTGAACACAGCTCCGGCTTTATCTCTTTCGCCATAACCAAGCCAACAAATTCTTGCTGGAAGGCCCTGGAACTGAACACGGTCTTGGGCCATCTTGATCCAGCGGTGAAGGTGCTCGTTTTCTGGGAAGAGTTCCAAGATGGCCTGATCGGTGCGATAGATGTCTTTCTTATCTCCAGAAAGCGCTACCCACCTGAAAGGTCCCTTTCCTTCACAGAACAATGGCCTGATGTATGCGGGGATAAAGCCTGGGAACTTGAAGGCGTTTGAATAGCCTCCTTTTCTGGCTTCGTCTCTAATTGAGTTTCCGTAGTCGAAAACTTCGGCACCTTTAGCCATAAAGCCAACCATGGCTTCTACGTGCTTAGCCATAGAGGCCTCAGCGCGCTGAGTGAATTCCTCAGGGCTACGTTCCGCAAAGGCACGAGACTCTTCAACGCTGATTCCCTCAGGAATGTAATACAACGGATCGTGAGCAGATGTTTGATCAGTCACGATATCGATTGGAACATCGCGCTTTAGAAGCTCAGCGAAGATAGTTGCTGCGTTTCCAGCAAGACCGACTGATATCGCTTTCTTTTCAGACTTGTACCTGACTACACGTTCGATTGCATCGTCTAAGTTGTCTGCAAGCTCATCTAGGTAGCGATCTTGAATTCTTCTGCGAAGACGAGACTCGTCAACGTCAACAATCAAACAGGTTCCTTCATTCATGGTCACAGCAAGTGGCTGTGCTCCACCCATACCGCCACAACCACCAGTCAAGGTAAGTGTTCCAGCAAGAGTGCCGCCAAATCTTTTTGCAGCAACTGCTGCAAAGGTTTCGTAGGTACCCTGCAAGATTCCTTGGGTTCCGATGTAGATCCAAGAACCTGCGGTCATCTGTCCATACATGGTTAGTCCAAGATGCTCAAGACGCCTGAACTCTGGCCAGTTAGCCCAGTCACCAACCAAGTTGGAGTTTGCAAGCAAGACTCTTGGTGCCCACTCGTGAGTCCTAAAAACACCAACTGGTTTTCCAGACTGGACCAGCATGGTCTCGTCGTTTTCTAAGTTGGTGAGAGTTTTAACAATCGAATCAAAGCTGGCCCAGTTTCTTGCTGCCTTACCGCTACCGCCATAAACAATAAGTTCTTCTGGATACTCGGCAACTGCTGGATCTAGGTTGTTGTGAAGCATGCGAATAGCTGCTTCTTGACCCCAACCCTTCGCGGTCATGGTCGAGCCAGTGGCTGCGTGAAGTGCGCCACGTGTTGCTTGGGTCATTTGGTTCCTCCATCAACTTTGATGTTTTCTTGTGCCTGATAACAGGGTAATCTCAAATCAATTCGAGTATTACCCAGTCTGAAATGGAGCGGAAATGACTGAAGATCCGCTCTGGCCAAGAGCCTCCAGCTGGCTCCAGCCAGCTGGCTCTGAGAGGGCTGAGCTAGGACTATTTGGAGTCCTAGCCTCCGAGACATCCATTTCCGCTACCGGAGCCAATGCCACCCCAGCAGAAATTCGAGTCGCACTAGCCAGGTACTCGACCTTTAGTCACAGCCAAAACCAAGATCTTAGACAGCTGAAGTTTTTGGATTTTGGTGACTCAGAAACTCCTGATTCAAAAGACGGTGAAGAAAGAACCAGAGCTCTCGCAAACAAAGTTTCAACGCAAACAGATCTATCAATTGCGCTCGGCGGCGATAACTCAATTACCTATGCGGTGATGCGAGGAGTTTTTGCTGAAGAGCTTTCTTCTGCAGGGCTGATAACACTTGATGCCCATCACGATCTTCGTGATGGAGTATCTAACGGTTCACCTGTAAGACGATTGATTGAAGCAGGATTACCAGGGTCAAGCGTTGTTCAAATTGGCATAAATGATTTTTCAAATTCGGCTGACTATGCCAAGCGAGCAAAGAATTATGGAATTCATGTAATTCCAAGATCGGCTCTTAGAAATAGATCTGTTGAAAGTGTCTTCAACGAAGCACTTGATTTTCTAGGCAACAAGAAACTGCATGTTGATATTGACATGGATGTTTGTGACCGCTCTGTTGTTCCTGCGTGCCCAGCTGCTGCGCCAGGTGGAATTTCCGCAGATGAACTAAGACAATTCGCATTTGAAATTGGAAAAGCCAAGCAAGTGAAATCTGTCGACATTACCGAGATAGACGCGATGGCAGATAGTGCTGATGGCAGAACTGTTCGACTTGGTGCGCTAACTGTTTTGGAGCTGGCCAGCGGCTTAGCTTCTCGCCAAAGTGATTAGTCTTCTTGACTAAAGAAGACAACTTTTTCTTCAGTGAAGTGGTGCGGCGCATCTGGGCCAAGCTCTCGTCCCATACCTGACTGTTTCATTCCTCCGAATGGTGTGCTGTATCTGAGAGAAGAGTGAGAGTTCACAGAAAGGTTGCCGCTCTTTACAGATCTTGCGACTCTGATTGCTCGAGCACTGTCCTTGGTCCAAATAGAACCTGATAAGCCATACTCGGTTGCGTTGGCGATCTGAATTGCCTCGGCTTCGGTTTCAAACTTGTATACCGTCACAACCGGGCCAAAGATTTCTTCGGCCATACAACGATCGTTTAGGGATTTGGCTACGACTACCGTTGGTGCAAAGAAGAAGCCCTTACCCGATGGAGCGCTTCCTCTAAAGGCCACGTCAGCACCATCTAGAAAGCCTTTGACGGTCTCGAGATGCTCTTTGCTTACCAGCGGTCCAACTTCGGTTCC
>JBIIQC010000015.1:0-32292 GCA_044342295.1 Rhodoluna sp.
TATCTCCTGTTGCCTAGTTTGAATGCGGCTTCGACCAATAGATCTAACCGAGTCGCTTCCAAACCGGGGGATCCAGGAATGCATTACTAAACCGAAAGCTTATGAAGCTAGGGCTTTTTCTACGACCATTTACTACTCTAGCCCTGATTGGACCAATAAAGTCAAGAACTTTTTTGCAAGGCTATAGGCCCAACTAGTCGAGATAGTCGAGACCAATAACAACTGTTACCGGGTCAGGAAATTGGTCCGAAACCGCGATTATGGAGCCTTCGAATCTAGCCGCCAACCCCTCAGCCTCATCGCGAAAGCCCTCCTCGGTTATGAAAACCAAGGTGTTTACTGCCTCCGGGGAGCCCTGATCGAAATCGCTCAGACTGGAAGTGGAGACGATGTTCCACCCGGCCTCGGTGAGTTCTTCCCCAACGGACTGAGCGATACCGGTATTTGTGCCATCAACGACCGAGACCTGAATCTGAGGAACGAATGGAAGTTCGGGCATTATTACCCCAAGATCCGCTATGCGAAGACCCATTAGTCCTGCGAATGCTAGAACTCCCGAGATTAAGGTGAGGGTTAGAAAAGACCGAATGTAATCAAGCGCAGTTTTTGGGGCAAGGTGCTTTCCACCGGCACCAAGATCAGTGTCTGGTTGCTCCGTTGCTTTTTCTTCCATGCTGGCCTTTATGAGAATGGGCAATGAGCTTCTATATTAGGCACTTGAGACCCATGAAAGGAAGCTCGATATGGACTACCCCATCAAGAAGACTGACCGGCAGTGGCGCGAAGAACTAAGCGATTTCGAGTACGAGGTGCTTCGCGAGGCGGGTACCGAAAGGGCCTTCACCGGGGAGCTTCTGAATGAGCACCGCACGGGAATCTTCCGCTGCCGCGGTTGCCAGGCAGAGCTTTTTAGAAGCACCACCAAGTTTGAGTCTCACTGCGGTTGGCCAAGCTTCTACGAACCAAAAGCTGAAGACGCTGTTGAACTTCTAGAAGATAGAAGTTTTGGAACAGTGCGAACTGAAGTTAGATGCCGAGCCTGCGGCTCGCACCTAGGTCATGTATTTGAAGACGCGCCGCAAACCCCCACCGGTGATCGCTACTGCATTAATTCAGTGAGTATCACTTTTGAGGAAGAAAACTAAATGATCGTTGGTCTTGGAACCTTAGTAAATGTTGTGGCAATAATTATTGGCACAGCAGCCGGAGTTCTAATTGGCAATCGCCTAAGTGAAAAAACCTCACGGGTCGTAACCGATGGTCTTGGGCTGGTTGTTTTAGTGCTTGGTGGGCTAAATGTCATCTCGATTCTGGACGATGAATTTGTAGCCTCGGTGGGTCCTGGGATACCGCTTCTGATTGTGATTGGCGCAATCTTGATTGGTGGAATCATCGGCTCAGCACTCCAAATTGAGCAGCGCCTTGAGAAACTAGGCACCTCCTTGCAAAAGAGGTTTGCAAACAAGGGCTCTAAGGACTCGAAAGAAAAATTCATTACGGGCTTTGTAAATGCATCTTTAGTATTCACCATCGGCCCACTAGCCATTCTTGGAGCGTTGAGTGATGGACTTGGCCAAGGAATTGAGCAGTTGGCAACTAAATCAATCCTTGACGGATTTGCATCTCTGGCTTTTGCCGCAAGTTTGGGTTGGGGTGTTGCCCTGTCGGCAATACCGGTTGGCCTTTGGCAAGGATTGATTACAGTGCTGGCGTTCTCTGTTGGAGCAGTCGTATCAGCGCCCCTGATTTCAGCGCTAACCGCGACCGGTGGCGTTTTACTTCTTGGTGTTGGATTCCGACTACTGCAAATAAGGCAGGTCGCAGTGGGTAACATGTTGCCGGCGTTGATAGTCGCCCCTCTGATTACCCTTGTTTTGCTATCTATCTAGCAGAACTACGAGCTAGTCTGAGATCTAGGATGATCAGTAAATCAAGAATGAGTGAGGCGTCGGAATGAGTAAGAATGTTGCAGCCAGTACCGGGGGCTTTTATTTCCTGGCATTTTTAGGCGCCGCTGTTTACTTCATCAGTCAGGCAACCGACTTTTGGGATGGTGTTCTTGGCTTCTTAAAGGCACTTGTTTGGCCAGCTTTTCTCGTTTACGAGATTTTTGTGACTTTATCCGTCTGATTGGGGCCGACCAGGGGACTTGAACCCCTAACCCCCGCATTACAAGTGCGGTGCGCTACCAATTGCGCCAGGTCGGCCTGTACTTAGCTCCGCTAAGCACCGCTCTAGCCTACCCAAAAACCAGTTCTGGCAAAATTTCTAGTGGAAGAAAACGTCATCGAGGGTGACTGTCTGCAGCTTTCTTTGCTCTAGCAGCTTGAATAGTTCATCGAAGACAGGCTTAGGGGTCCTAGCGTTGAAGTGATCTAGCACAATGTTGCCGTCGTGGAGATACTTTTTTCCCAGTTGAACCATAGACTGGCGTCTTTGCCTCGCGGTGTCACCTAAAGATCCGCTCCACATAATCGGACTGGTGTAACCAAGCTCACTGGCTACGGATTCGACCCTGGCATCGATGTTTCCATAGGGCGGTCGAAAGTAGGGCCTTGCCTCAACACCGAAGGTGTCTTCGATGAACTGTCCGCAACGGGTTAGCTCTTCTGTGATGCGCGCATTGGACAAGGTTCGAAGGCTTGGGTGAAAATGGGTGTGATTAGCTAACTGAAGATTGCCTGAATCAACCAGTTCTTGGACCTGTGCCCTATTGGATATCCAGCCAGGATATTCTGAAGTGATAAAAAATGTCATGCGAAGATTGTGCTCTTGCATGAAATCCAAATAGTCCTTGATGCCTTCGGCACTTGAGCCATCGTCTACTGTCCAGGCAATCCGCTTCACGTTTGTAATCGGCAGAGTTCTTATCTTGCCCTCGGGTAATTGCTGTCTCGCGAATCCAAATCTGCCGAGCTGATTCTTAACTACTCCTTCGATGGCCCTTTCTGGAACCAGAATGGGTGGCTTGGCTGAATTATTGATTTCGGGAAAGAAAAACCCCGCGGCTGTTGCCGCGAGGAATTCTCTTCTGAGCAATTTTTACCTACTCGGTTGGCTCAGCCGTAACCAGTTGCACAAATTGTGCGAAGCGAGCTGGGCTGGCAAGTTCCTCACCGGTGGACCAGGTGTACTGCTGACCATTCACGAAAATTGCCGGCGTTCCAGTAACCATGAGGTCAGTGCCTGGGATTGGCTCAGACAAGGCTCTCTCTGTTGCGTCCTTGATAAACGAGCCAAACATCTTGGAGTTGATACAGCTACTTACGGGCTCGATGTTGGTTACTCCAACCTCCTGCGCAAATGCAATCAGATCCGAGTTCTCTGGACCAGCCGCTCCTTCAGTGGGCTGAGATTGGAACAGCCTGGTGTTGTATTCAAAGAATTTGTCGGGGGAATAGTCCGCCACACACATCGAGGCGTTAGCTGCGCGAGAAGAGAAAGCGTTCGGGGAACCGCGGCCATCCAGGAAGGAAAGTGGGTGAAGTTCTAAAGTAGCCGCACCTGAATCAACCCAGTTCTTCATTTGCTCGGCGTTTGGCAACTCGAAGATTGCACAAATCGGGCACTGGTAGTCAACGTAAACCAGAATTTCCACTGGGTTTGGCTGGGTCTCCGGTGGCGAGAATTCTGGTGTGTAGACCTGTAATCCACTTCCAACCTTTACGCCATCGTTGAAGGTTGCGTTCACCGGAACAGCCTGGGACTGGGTGCTGGCCGAAAACACTGCGAATGCGATGGCTCCAGAGGCCACCAGAACGGAGGTCACGATACCAACCTGAATAAGGACGCGGTTACGCTTGTCGCCCTTCTTTTGCTGCTCCCGCATGGCCTTAGCCTTTTCGCGAGCGGCTTCACGTTGTTCTGATCTGGTGGGTCTTGGGGTGTTTGAGGTCATTTTGGTAGTTTACAGGACGATTCTTGGCTCAGCGGGTTAGGGCTGGCTTGGAATCTGGTGGGATACTTGTCTTATACATCGGAGCCCTCCGATGGTGAATTCACAAAGGATCGTCCGGCACGTACCTGCCGGTGAAGGAGTATCACCATGGCAACAGTTAAATTCGAAAAAGCCAGCAGAACATACCCTGGCGGTACCACAGCAGCAGTTGACTCTATAGAACTAGATATCGCCGATGGCGAGTTCTTAGTTCTAGTTGGTCCTTCCGGTTGCGGTAAGTCAACAACTCTTCGCATGCTTGCAGGGCTCGAAGAAGTAAACGGCGGCAAGATCTACATCGGTGACCGTGACGTCACAAACATCCCACCAAAAGATCGCGACATTGCGATGGTTTTCCAAAACTATGCTCTCTACCCACATATGACCGTGGCCGAGAACATGGGTTTCGCTCTAAAAATTGCAGGCGTTGCAAAAGAAGAGAGAGCGGCGAGAGTTCTTGACGCTGCCAAGCTTTTGGATCTTGAGCCTTACCTAAATAGAAAGCCAAAGGCCCTCTCCGGTGGTCAGCGCCAGCGCGTTGCGATGGGACGAGCAATCGTTCGTAAGCCTCAGGTGTTCTTGATGGACGAGCCGCTATCTAACCTGGACGCAAAGCTTCGAGTTCAGACCAGAACTCAGATTGCATCACTTCAGCGTCGCCTAGGAGTCACAACTGTTTACGTGACGCACGACCAGGTTGAGGCCATGACCATGGGAGACCGCGTCGCTGTTTTGAAAGACGGTGTGTTGCAGCAAGTTGCCACCCCTCGTGAGCTTTACGAAGCTCCGAAGAACGTCTTTGTTGCTGGCTTCATTGGCTCACCGGCCATGAACCTGCTTGAGGCCGACATCGTTGATGGTGGAGTGAAGTTTGGAAACACAGTGGTTTCGATTCCTAGCAACATTCTTTCAAAGACCAAGGCCAAGAAGGTAACTCTGGGCATTAGGCCAGAAAACATCGATGTTTCAAAGACCAAGGGAATCTCTGTTGAGATTGACGTGGTCGAGGAACTGGGATCAGATGGTTACCTATACGGTCGAGCAAAGCTTGATGGCGGAGAAATCGAGCTGGTAGCCCGCGTTGATGGGCGTGACCACCCGCACAAGGGCGAGACCGTTTTCCTAAACCCAGAAGGTGGCATTATGCACATCTTCGATGTGGAAACGGGAGAGCGTCTTAACTAACGCAACATGACCCAAGCACTTGATATAACGGCTGCCACGGTCGATCCGGCTCTGCTGGATCTTCCGTGGCATTTGCCGTTGGAGAACTGGCCCGAAGAAAACATTGCTTCTTTACCCAAGGGTCTTTCAAGGCATACCGTTCGCTTTGCTCACCTGAGCGGCCACGTTATTGCAATCAAGGAAACTCTTCCAGATCTAGCTAAGCGCGAATACGAAATGCTCAAAGATCTTCAAAAACTGGACATCCCTTGCGTTGAACCATTTGCAAACATCAAAAACCGAAGTGACAATGATGGCAACGAGTTGCCAGCTGTTTTGATTACTAGGCACCTTAAGTTCTCACTTCCCTATCGCGCGATGTGGTCGCAGGGACTTCGAGCAGAAACTGCAACCAGATTGGTTGATGCGCTTGCGGTTCTGCTAGTTAGGTTGCACTTGGCAGGATTTTTCTGGGGAGATGTCTCTTTATCGAACACGCTCTTCCGCCGCGATGCCGGTGCATTTGCCGCATACCTAGTAGATGCGGAAACTGGTCAGCTTTATGAATCAGGACTATCAAATGGCCAACGCGAGAACGACCTAGAGATCGCGAGAGTGAACATCGCTGGCGAGCTCATGGACTTAGTTGCTAGCGGTAGAGCCGGCGAAGGGGTAGACCCAAATGCCACCAGCGAAAGAATCGTAAACAAGTATCGGGATCTTTGGAAAGAGCTAACTGCCGCAGAGGTTATTGACATGGATGAGCGCTGGAGAATCAACCAGCGCGTGGATAGGCTCAACGACTTAGGTTTTGATATTGAAGAGTTGATGATCAAAGCGGACGAGACTGGAAACAGTCTGAAAATTCAACCCAAGGTAGTGGACGCAGGACATCACACCAGAAGATTAATCCGACTGACCGGTTTGGATGTTCACGAGAACCAATCCCGTAAATTACTCAATGACTTAGATGCCTTCAGGGTCAAAATTGACCCCGAAGGGGACGAGGAAGTGCTAGCCCACCGTTGGTTGAGCGAGGTCTTTGAGCCAGTAATCAAGGCCATTCCCCGCGAATACTCTGGCCGCCTGGAGCCAGCCGAAGTTTTTCACCAGGTGCTACTTCACCGCTGGGACTTAGCTGAGAAGCTAGATAGAAAAGTTCCTCTGGAAGAGGCAGTCAATTCTTATGTAGTGAACGTCTTGGCATACAGAAGAGACGAGGAGGCACTGATTGCTCCTGTTACAGAAGCAATTACTTTGCCTACCGCAATCCCCTCAGGAAACATCGAAGTGGATGAGGATGAAGAAGGCGACTGGCGAGATAAGGTCTAATACTTAGGTTTAGAGCTTCGGCCTGGATTTAGAAATCTCGTAAAGCGCTACCGAAGCCGCGATACCGGCATTTAAAGACTCAGTTTCTTTGGCAATCGGAATAGACAAAACTGCATCGCAGTTTTCCTGAACCAATCTCGATAATCCTTTGCCCTCTGAACCAACAACCAAAACTAGTGGTTCGTTAGATAGATTGAATTTCGGCAGTGACATGTCTCCCCCGCCATCTAAACCGACAACAAACAGTTTTCTTTTCTTGAATTCCTTGAGAGTCGCGTTCAGGTTCGCTGCAAGAGCAACCGGCACTCTTGCCGCCGCACCTGCTGAAGTTTTCCAAGCCGAAGCGGTCACACCAGTTGATCTGCGCTGCGGCAAGATGACTCCGTGGCCACCAAACGCTGCTACGGAACGAATAATCGCACCGAGGTTTCTAGGATCAGTGATCCCATCAAGGGCAACAAACAACGGCGTGGCGCCGCGGGATAGAACTTTGTCCAACAGTTCCATTGGGTGGGCATAGTTGTATGGAGGAACTTGCAGAGCAACTCCCTGGTGCACAGAATCAAAACCAGTTAGCCGATCAATTTCTGGGCGGGTTACTTCACTGATTGGAATCTTTCGCAAGTTAGCCAAGGTGATAGCTTCCTTGACCCGGTCATCCATTTCAATTCGAGCTGCAAGATACAAAGTTGTTGCTGGCACTTTAGCGCGCAAAGCTTCGAGCACTGAGTTTCTTCCCGAGAGAACCTCGAAACTCTCGGTGGCCTTTGTAATGCGCCTTCCCTTGCGGGCAGCGGCTCCTGCAACGCCCGCAGTCTTTGGACCAGATGCCACGAATTCACCCTTGCGGGCTACTCTCACTCCAGCAGCTTTTTTCTTGTCGGCAGATTTTTTGGCACGGAAGGCTTTGTGGCCCTTGCGGTCTTCGGCTTTGGGGGTTGGGCCCTTGCCTTGTAGTCTTTTGCGACCATGGCCGCCAGTTCCTACGCTTGGGCCTTTTTTGCCTTTAGCAGATCCTGGTCTTGCAGCTTTACTAGGCACCTAGGCTCCAATTGGTTGAGCCAGCTTCATCCTCGAGGGTGATTCCAGCGATCTTGAGCTGATCGCGGATGCGATCAGAAGTTTCAAAGTCTTTATTGTCTCTTGCTGTTTTTCTTTGCTCAATCATGGTCTGCACTAGCTTGTCCAAAGCTGAAAGAGCCTCAGCTGATCCCTTAGCTTGCCAAATGGCATCCAGTGGGTTGATGTTCAGTACGTTCACTATACCCAGAACGGCGAAGTATGCCTCTGCTGCGTCATTCATGTTTTCGCCGTCCAAGGCTGTGTTTCCTGCCCTTACACTTTCGTGCAGAACCGCAAGCGCTGATGGCATGTTTAGATCATCATTCATGGAATCAATAAATTTCTTTGGCAGTGAGCTAGCCGCCCAGGTGGAGCCTTCAAAGGCCTTGCTCTCGGAGAGTTTTCGTCCGGCACGTTCTAAGAATGAGGCAATTCTTTCAATTGCAGCTTCCGCTTCTTGAATTACACCTTCGTTGTAATCCAAAACAGATCGGTAGTGAGCAGAGCCCAGGTAGTAGCGAAGCGCTAACGCGTTTGAATCAGTTAGGACATCACTTACCAAAATTGAATTGCCAGCAGATTTACTCATCTTTGCGCCAGCAACATTTACAAGCCCATTGTGAAGCCAGTAGTTTGCAAACTCATGTCCGGCGGCACGAGATTGAGCTAGCTCATTTTCGTGGTGTGGGAAACGAAGGTCCAAGCCTCCGCCGTGAATATCAAACTTGGTGCCTAGGTACTTCACGCTCATTGCCGAGCACTCGATGTGCCAGCCAGGCCTTCCCCTGCCAAATGGCGAATCCCAGGAAGCATCCAACGGTTCAGTGTCTTTATGGGCTTTCCAAAGAGCAAAATCCCTGGGGTCTTTCTTGCCTCTGGAATCAGCTTCAGTATCGGCAATCAGGTCATCTT
Source organism: Rhodoluna sp. (assembly GCA_044342295.1). GTDB lineage: Bacteria > Actinomycetota > Actinomycetes > Actinomycetales > Microbacteriaceae > Rhodoluna. The sequence continues at coordinate 8,408 of JBIIQC010000015.1, forward strand.
TGGCCTGATTCGTTAGCTCGCCATAGCTTTTCCAGCTACTAGCGCTAAAGAAAACATCAGCTGAGTTCTCGACCTGGTAAGCGTGACCCTTGGCAATTAGTAGCTGAATTAGCTCAATCATTTCCACGATGTTGCCAGTTGCTCTTGGTTCGTAACTGGGTGTTCCGATGTTTATTTTGCGATAGGCGCTAGCGAACGCCTGCTCGCATTCAAATGCAAGACCCCACCAGGATCTATCTTCGGCTTTGGCGTTATCCAAAACCTTGTCGTCAATGTCCGTGACGTTTCTGATTAGCGTCACATCGTTGCCAATTGTTTGGAACCAGCGAACTAGCTGGTCATAAACAAGTGCTGAACGCAAGTGACCTAAATGAGGCATCGATTGCACCGTTGGTCCGCATAGGTAAATTCCAACCTTGCCTTTTTCTAAAGGCACGAAGTCCCTTAGCGACTGGGTTTTGGAATCAAATAGCTTCAGGTTCACGAGCCCAAGCCTACCTTTCGCACCAAACTGGTGGCCACAGCCGCCAACCCCTCGTCGCTTCCTAAAAATCCCATGCCATCGGTGGTGGTAGCTGAAACACTAACCGGAGCGCCGATTATTGCCCCAAGGTGAGTTTCAACTTCCAACCTTCTAGGCGCCAGCTTTGGTCTATTTCCAATCAACTGCACGGAGACATTCACTGGTTCAAAGCTTTGCTCCTTGAGCAGAGCCAAGGTGGCCTTTAGAAATACTTCCCCTGAAGCTCCCGAGTACTCAGGTCGGTCTACTCCAAAATTTGAGCCGATGTCTCCAAGGTTTGCAGCCGACAGCAAAGAGTCGACAATCGCGTGAGAGATTACATCGCCGTCGCTATGACCTTCCAGAGCTAGCTCCCCCGGCCACTCCAGGCATCCAAGATAAAGAGTCTTGCTTTTGTCTTCGCTGTAGCGATGAGCATCTGAACCAATTCCAGTTCTGGCGTGAGCTAGCAGGTACGTTTGTGCTCGCTCGAAGTCCTCGGCGGTAGTTATCTTCATTGCCTGCTCTTCGCCTGGAATCATCATGACGGTGCCGCCAATTGATTGAATTAGCGCTGCGTCATCAGTGAATTCTTGTGTAGCACCCACATGAGCTGACACCAACACACTGGCTGGGAAACCCTGTGGGGTCTGGGCGCGAACCAAATCGGATCGCTCAATTGTTTCTTGAATTACATCGCCTTTGTACTTCTTTATTGTGTCCGCAACGTGCAGTGCTGGAATCACGCCAATCTGGTTTTCAAATACTGCCTGCGCAACCCGATCAAACAAATCGGTAGAAGCTAGTGACCTGGCGGAATCGTGAACCAAAACAATATCGATACCACCTGCGAGAACCGCCAGAGACTCGGATACTGATTGCTGCCTGGTGGCACCTCCAACAACCACTCGAATGTCTACTCCCTGGTTGGAAAGCTGCTTTTCAAATTCAAGGGTCTGAGCTAAGTGGGATTCTGGAACAGCAATAATCAACTGCTTGAGATTTTCGGTCGCGAGCGCCCGAAAGACGCTGTGTTCGAGAAGTGATTTTCCGGCTAGTTCGACAAACGCCTTCGGTTCTTTTGCTCCTAGGCGCTCACCTTTACCTGCAGCTAGTAGCACCACCGCTACTGAGCGTTGGGTCATCGGTCTGATCTTTCCTAGGAAGCCAGAACTTGGTCTAGCAAGACACCGGCTTTTTCTTCGTCGGTCTTTTTAGCAAGCGCTAGTTCGGAAACTAGAATCTGGCGGGCCTTGGCAAGCATGCGCTTCTCACCGGCAGAAAGTCCGCGGTCTTGGTCACGTCTCCAAAGATCTCTGACAACCTCAGAAACCTTTACTACGTCACCCGAGGCTAGTTTTTCTAGGTTGGCCTTGTATCTTCTGGACCAGTTAGTTGGCTCTTCAATAAACTCAGCGCGCAACACATCGAAAACCTGCTGAACACCCTTGCGGTCAATAACATCGCGAACGCCAACCATCTCTACGTTGGCAGCAGGAACCCAGATAGTGAGATCACCCTGGGCAACCTTCAGCTGAAGGTACTTTTGGGTAGCACCACGGATGTTTCGGTTTTTAACCTCTACGATTTTTGCTGCGCCGTGATGTGGATAAACGACGGTTTCGCCAACCTCGAACTTCATGTGTTGGATTCCCTTCAGAAACCACTATTTTACCACAGCTAAGGCCTTTATTCCTGCCGTAAACTAGGAACTAATGCCCAATTAGGAGGATCATTGCTAGTTCGTCGGATCATAATCGCCCTGGCAGCCACAGCCATGACACTTGGCTTGAGTGCCTGCAGCCTCAGCGGCAACGTAGCGTCTTTGGATCCCTACTCCCCTAGCGATGGCCAGCAAATTGACCTTGAATCCGTGAAAGCTCGGAACTTTATCTACCTAGTGGGCGACAGCGGTCGCGGCTTCCTAATTGGTTCCCTGGTGAGCACATCCACAACAGATATGCAGGTGAAGCTTCAGTATGTGGACCCAGCAACGGATGAGCGAACCGATTACTTCTTTGATGTTCCGGCTGGATCCAAGGTTGACTTTGGTTACAACGGAAACCCGGCCGTCGAACTTCCGGTAGTTGAGCTGCCAGGTCAAACTGCCAAGTTCTACCTTTTGGAAAGCGAGAGTATCAGCGGAATAATCCAAGTGCCAGTTTTGGATGGAACCCTAGCTGAATACCAGATGCTGCTTGAGCAGCTAGAAGCCGAAGCGCCAGAAGAAACCGAAGAGAACTAAACTTCGAGCTTGTAGCCCAGGCCTCGAACCGTCTGAATGTACTTCGGCCTAGCAGGATCTTCTTCAACTTTTGAGCGCAGTCTCTTGATGTGAACATCCAAGGTCTTGGTATCTCCGAAGTAATTTGATCCCCAGACGCGATCAATAATCTGACCTCGAGTCAGAACGCGATTCACGTTTTCCATGAGTAGCTCCAGTAGCTCAAATTCTTTGAGTGGCAAAGTCAGCACATTTCCATTTAGCGTCACCACATGGCGATCAGAATCCAATCGAAGCTCGCCAGCAACGAGTACCGATTCAATGTTCACGGGAGGCTCAGCTTGACGCCTCAAAACCGCTTTGATTCGGGCAAGCAGTTCCCTGGTGGAATATGGCTTGGTGATGTAATCGTCTGCTCCGATTTCAAGACCGACAATCTTGTCAATTTCAGAGTCTTTGGCTGTGAGCATGATGATTGGAACATTGGAACTTTGTCTAATCTGTTTACAAACTTGATTGCCATCAATTTTTGGAAGCATCAGATCCAGAAGGATTATGTCAGCACCTGATTTCTCAAAGACCTGTATTGCTTCTTCCCCATCTACTGCGACTGATACATCGTGACCCTCCTTTTCGAGGAAAAACACCAGCGCCTCCCGGAGGGACTGCTCGTCTTCAACAACCAAAACTTTGGCCATTACTTTCCTTCCCTAACTAGGTCGATGGTGCCAGTGGCTGGGTCTGAAGCTGTTGCTAACGGAACCCGAAGCGTGAAAGTCGAGCCAACGCCCACCTGGGAAAACAGCTTGATTTCTCCGCGGTGAATCTTGGCGACGTGCTTGACGATACTTAGACCAAGACCGGTGCCTCCGGTGTCTCTGGATCTCGAAGGGTCGGCTCGGTAGAAGCGCTCGAAAATTCGTTGTTGGTTCTCAGGGGAAATTCCAGAACCAGAGTCGGTCACGGTGATTTCAGCAATAGATTCTTTGGCGCTGCAGCCAATTCCAACACTTGTTCCCGGGTCTGAGTAGCTGATTGCATTTTCAACAAGATTCTTCACCGCAGTAATCAGCATTTCCTTATTACCAAAAACTTCAAGCTGCGGGGCCTGCTCTGAAACCAATCGAATTTTTCTACTGGCCGCCAGTTGTTCGTTGCGATCAATTGCCTCAGCCATAACATCATTTAGATCCACAATTTCAGCGGAAGCCAGAACTTCTTCAGACTGTAGCCTGGAAAGCTTGATGATGTCCTGAACTAAAAAAGTAAGTCGGCTGGATTCTTTGTTCAAGCTAGAGGCAAACTTCGCAACAGCCGCGCGGTCATCTCCCGCTTCTTGGATAGCCTCTGACAGTAGTGCGATTGCGCCGATAGGTGTTTTTAGTTCATGAGAGATGTTTTCAATAAAGTCACGTCTGGTTTTGTCCAAGCGAATGTCGCTTGTTCGATCCTCTAGAACGAGCACGACGTAATCACCAGCAACCAGTTTTGCTTTTGCTGCAACCGAGACTTTTTCTTGCGCGAGGCCAACTCTTAGAACGCCTTCGAATGCTTCAATATCTGATCCCGAACGCGCACGCTTAACCAAGTCGACTGTCTCAGCATGAACAAGTAAGCCGCGCGCAACAAGACCAAAAGATTCAGCCCAACTGTTTGTGCCGACCACCTTGTTGGATCCGTCGAGAACAATCCCAACGGAACCCATCAATTCGAGAACTTCTGCAACCAGGTCTGGAAATGAATCTGGTTCTGCCTCGATTACCTCAGACTTTCTTTTGCCCAGAAACCATCCAAAAGTGATACCGAGCGCTAGGGTCACGACTCCACCAAGGATGATTGCTTCAAGGCCCAATGTGTTCACATTGTTAACCATATGACCCGCGAAACCGCCCAAAGTGCCAAAAACCTCCAAAATAGAGGTAATTTTGAACTGGGTTTGGTGTTTATTTGGCTCCCGTTAACCATCGGGTGGGATATTCACTAAGTAAATCCAAGAAGGGAAACAAGCAATGCGCGAGGTATTTCAAAGCGAACTCCAAGAGGTTCAAGAGCGCCTGGTCGAGATTTCCCAGTCGGTAGCCGTGATCATCGAGAAGGCAACCAAGGCTTTCCTCACAAACGACGTAGCCCAAGCCGACGAGGCTCTGGCCTTATCGGAATCAAATGAAGAACAGGCTCTAGCTCTTGATGAGCTAGTAATCAAGATTCTTGCTCGGCAGTCACCTGTGGCCAGGGACCTAAGGGTTTTAGTTTCAGCTCTTCGAATTAGCGCAAGCCTTGAAAGAATGGGCGCGCTAGCTAGCCACATTGCTTCGATTGCTCGTTACCGCTTCCCTGGATCTGCTGTGCCAGATGCTCTGCGAAAGACTTTTGAGGAAATGGGTGCGCTAGATATCCAGCTCGCCCACAAGCTAACCGAGGTTTTGAAAAATGCCGACGTCGACTTGGCCAGAGCGATTCAGGCCGAGGACGAACGAGTCGACGAATTGCACCGCAGTGTCTTTGAAGTTGTGCTTTCTGATAGCTGGAAAGAAAACGCGATGTTTACGGTTGACGTAACATTGGCGAGCCGCTACTTCGAGCGCTTTGCGGATCACGTAGTAGATGTTTCCGCTAAAGTCACTTACCTAACTACCGGTGAGTGGAACGAAACCGAATAGTAGTTTTTACTTTTTTCCTTGATTGGCAACGGCGGCCTGACCGGCTGCTGCAGCGGCAGGATCTAAATATTCTCCACCCTTAAGTAATGGCTTGAAGTTGGCATCGAGTTTGTAAACCAATGGCATGCCGGTTGGAATGTTCAACTCTGCGATATCTTCATCAGAAACGCCATCAAGTAGCTTCACAAATGCGCGCAGCGAGTTTCCGTGAGCGGTAACCAAAACGGTCTTACCTGAACTCAGGTCTGATTTGATTTCTTCCCAGACGGGAAGAAATCTAGCCAAGACGTCTTTCAAGCATTCCGTGCGAGGAAGATCGCTACCCAAACCTTGGTAGCGCTTATCGCCGGCCTGGGAATACTCGTCGCCATCGTCGATGGGTGGCGGTGGCACATCAAAGCTTCTGCGCCATAGCTGGAATTGCTCTGGTCCATAAGCTTCGAGGGTTTGCGCCTTATCTTTGCCCTGCAGGGCCCCGTAGTGACGCTCGTTGAGTCTCCAGGAGCGCTTGACGTCAATCCAGCCGCGGTCGGCGGTATCTAAAGCAATGTTTGCGGTGTTGATGGCTCGCTTCAATAAAGAGGTGTAAAGAAGATCTGGCTCCAGGCCCGATTCGGCGAGCAATTCTCCTGCTCGCTTGGCTTCTTGCCTGCCCTGGTCGCTCAGGTCGACATCAACCCAGCCGGTGAACAGGTTCTTTTGGTTCCAGGTGCTGTTTCCGTGCCTAAGCAAGATCAGTGTGTGTTGATTAGTCATTATTCTCCAAGTTTAGGCGCTTTGCTTACGCCACCTAGTTTGAGGCGAGGAAGTTTAGGAACTTCGACCACCTTGCCAGCTGACTGAGGAACAATGACCTCTTGAGTAGCAGCAATCATTCCCCTGCTGGAGCTAACTTCTAGTGATGCATCCTCAGCTACCGAGCGAAAGATAACCGCCAAAGCAATGGGTCCCATTTCAAAGTGCTGTGCGGCAGAAGTTACCTTGCCAACAACTTTCTCCTGACCAGATACTCGCACCTCATCGCCAACATCTGGCAGTGAATGCTCCGAGCCATCTAGGTGCAAAAAAGTGAGTCTTCGTGGCGGGTGACCAAGGTTATGAACCTTGGCAACTGATTCTTGCCCTCGATAGCAGCCCTTGGATAGATGCACAGCAGTTGATAACAAATCCAACTCATGAGGTAGTGACTTCTCGTCAACCTCTGATGCGGCAAGTGGGCGACCAGCCGCTACGCGAAGAGCATCAGCTGCCATGGTTCCAGAAAGACTGGCCTGGCCCAATAAATTATCTAGCTGGCTGGCTTCAACCAGATGCTCGAACCAGGAGTAGCTCACTTCCCTAGCTGAGTAACGATAACCGCCAGGGGTAACACCCGGCCATCCATCTTTCCAGACCAAAGGCTGCGAATTAGAAACAAAAGAAAGCTCTGGCTTGGGCTTGGTAGCGCCAACTAAAACAATGTCTGCTGAGCGATCAGTTAGCTCGACTTTCATTCGAAAAACCATCTTGCTAAGCCAGTCCAGTAGCGGTTGAGTGTTGTCCTTATTCACCATCAGCCAAGTTGTTTCGCCGTCGTCGATGACTTTGATTTGCTGTTCGATGTGACCCTGTGGGTCCAAAAGTAATGCCTCAGCGGATTCGCCAGGTTTTAGATTCTTCAGGTTTTGACTTAGGAGTGAATGCAGCCAGGTCAATCGATCCGCACCAGACACAGAAATGATTCCTGCTGGATCCATCAAACACACCGCATCGCCTTCGAACAGGCTGCGCTGCTCAATCATTGGATTGCCGTAGTGCTTTTTTACCTGCACCTACTGGGTCCTTTCAAGTCTCGCCGAAGCATGAGACGCCATTGGGTTTCCAAGAGCGGCGATATCCCAAACCCACAGCAGCGCACCGTCAACGAGACCAAACATGCGAGTTGCCGCTCGATAGTCTTTGGACGATTGTGATCTCAATACGGCATCGGTTGCAAGGTCAACCCTGGCACCTTTGATCTGGCCGATGTATAGCTCGCTGATTCCACTCGGGTGCAAAATCGAAACTTCTATGTCGAAGCCGCCATCTTTGTTTCGAAGAGTCTCAAGTTGCTCATGCGTGGTGATTGATTTAGCTCCAGCTCCTGGAAGAAGCCCTGGTCCATGATCTGCAGATTCTGGGGATTTGGATAGTCGCCAAAAGCCGACCTCGGTTGGCAACGGAGTTCCGTCACTGAGAGTGGATTTTGAAACGTAACCTAAGACAGATTGGTTGTCGAAGGAAAACTCAACAGTTTGAGTAAATTCCTGCTCAGCTTTGTCAGCGTTGTGAGTGTAGGAAATGACTCCCGAACCGGACCACTTTCCTACCAGGAAGGCGAAGGGGGTTAGTTCCAGGGGTAAGCCCTCTGGCACAACCAACAACTATTTTTGTCCTTTAAATAATTTGTAAAGAACCAAAATCGAAACTGAGCCGATAGCCAAGGACGCCAAGGCCAAGAGGCCAGTGAAGAAGATTTCTAGGGCGAGCATGTGTCTATTCTAACTTGCCAAAAACACGTAAGCAGTAGCGATAGCCAGAATCAGATAGCTTCCGCCACCCACGTAGACCAGCTTGCGAACAATGCCCTCAGGCTTGGCCCGAAACAGGTGATACAGAGAAACCAAAGCTACCGAGCCAGCAAGGATCGTGCCAAACCACTCCGGGGCAGTTAGGGCCACCTGGGAAGCGATTGCCCAAACTGCCAGCACGGCAACAATTACCCAGATGCTAATGATTTGACCCCACTGTTTGGACATATCTCAATCATGCCTTAGACGTGTGCCGCGAAGGCTAAACTTGGCACAAAGATTTGGGGTGTGAGATGGCACAGCTACTGGTTTTGACTTCGGCGTCAGAACAAGAAGCCCTGCCTGCCCTATCGCTACTTAGCCACCGAGTCAGATACATTCCCGCGGAACCTGCCAGTCTGGTCAATGCACCAGAGCACGACTTGGTTTTTCTCGATGCTAGGACAGACCTCTCCTCGGCAAAAGCAATGGCGCGAATTCTGATCTCAACTGGAATCTCGGCACCGCTAATTATTGTTTTGGCTGAGGGTGGCCTAGCTGCGATGAATCACGAGTGGGGCTCGAGTGACATCATTTTGAACACGGCGGGTCCTGCGGAAATTGAAGCCCGTATTCGACTAGCAATAGCAAAGTATCGCGCAGAAAAAGAAGTCGACACAATTAATGCCTCTGGTGTGGTAATCGATGAGTCCAGCTACTCTGCAAAAGTTCACGGCAAGCCACTTGATTTAACCTATAAAGAATTTGAATTGCTAAAATTCCTGGCTCAGCACCCAGGCAGAGTTTTTTCGAGAGATCAGCTACTTAGCGAAGTCTGGGGTTATGACTACTTCGGGGGTAGCAGGACAGTTGATGTCCATATTCGAAGACTGAGGGCTAAATTGGGTGACCTAGAGGGGCTTATTTCGACTGTTCGAAATGTGGGATACCGCTTTAACCCAACAGATTCGGACCTTGTAGACGCTTAGTTCAGAAATATTTAACCACCAGGACAGCTAGCCGTGACAATATTGGTTTATGTCCGAAGAAACCATGGCAATTACTCTGCCCACATCACCCCATGGTTTGGCGCCCGATCGTTATCTTGATCGAGAGCTCAGCTGGTTAGCTTTCAACCGTCGAGTTCTGGAAATGGCAGAAGACAGCGCAGTTCCACTTCTTGAGCGAGTGAATTACCTGAGCATTTTTGCCTCCAACATGGACGAATTCTTCATGGTTAGAGTCGCCGGCCTTCAGCGGCGACTGGCAACTGGACTAGCGGTTAGAAGCCCGTCTGGTTTATCCCCTAAAGAGGTACTCAGCAGCATTTCCAAAGAAGCTCACGAATTACAACTTCGCCACGCACATCTGTTTCTTGATGTGATTGAACCTGAGCTAGAGCAAAACGGAATCCACTTGGTTCGCTGGCCAGAACTCCGAGACGATGAGAAAAAGCATCTGCGGAGTTACTTTGAAGATCAGATTTTTCCGGTTCTTACTCCACTTGCAGTTGATCCAGCTCACCCATTTCCTTACATCTCTGGCCTTTCGCTGAACCTTGCAGTTGTTCTCAAAAAAGCCGACAGTCCAGGCGAGCACTTTGCAAGAGTAAAAGTTCCCCCGCTACTTCCAAGATTCGTTTTGATTCCAGCCAAGGATGATAGCTCAGAGGTGCGCTACGTTCCACTCGAGGATGTCATCGGTGAATTCATTTCTTTGCTGTTTCCTGGAATGGAAGTGGTCCAACACCATAACTTCCGAGTCACTAGAAACGAAGACTTGGATGTGGATGAAGACGAAGGAGAGAACCTTCTTCTAGCTCTGGAAAAAGAGTTGCTTCGCAGAAGATTCGGTCCTCCGGTTCGACTTGAAATTGCCGATGACATGAACCCGCAGGTTCTTGAATTACTTGTTAGAGAGCTAGACATTGCTAACCAGGATGTCTACACATTGCCATCGCCTCTGGATCTAACCGGATTACAGGACATCGCATCACTACCGAGACCAGAGCTTAGAAACAAACCACACCAAGTACTAACTAACAGGTACCTTCGCCCGCGTGATGATGAAGAGCTAGATATCTTTAGCGTGCTAAAAAAGCGTGAGCTACTTGTTCACCACCCTTATGAGTCTTTTTCCACTAGCGTTCAGGAATTTCTAGAGCAAGCATCACAAGATCCAGATGTTTTGGCTATCAAGCAAACTCTTTACAGAACTTCCGGTGATTCACCTGTAGTTGATGCTCTGATTCAGGCTGCTCAGGCTGGCAAGCAGGTCTTGGCCCTAGTTGAGATCAAAGCGCGCTTTGATGAACAAAACAACATCACCTGGGCAAGAAAGCTCGAGCAGGCCGGAGTCCACGTTGTATATGGAATGGTGGGGCTAAAAACACACTGCAAGCTTGCCCTTGTTATCAGGCAAGAAGCTGGACAGCTAGTGCGCTACTGTCACATCGGAACTGGCAACTACAACCCGAAAACAGCAAGGGTTTATGAAGACTTTGGGCTGCTGACTTCCAGAGAAGAAGTTGGTGAGGATCTCACCAAGTTGTTCAATCACCTCTCTGGTTATGCTCCTGAAGCAAAGTTCAAGACCCTACTGGTTTCACCTGTTGGAGTTAGAGAGGGTCTAACAGATCTAATCGACCAGGAGATTGAGAATCATGCTGCTGGCAAAAAATCAGGTATCGACATCAAGGTAAACGCTCTTGTTGACGAGGGAATCATCGACTCCCTTTATCGAGCCTCGCGCGCGGGGGTTCCCGTTCGAGTTTTGGTTCGGGGAATGTGTGCTCTAAAGCCTGGGGTAAAGGGACTATCTGAAAACATTCGGGTGCGCTCAATCCTGGGCCGCTACCTCGAACACAGCCGCGTCTTCAGCTTCGAAGGTGGTGGTGATTCAAAGATCTACATTGGGTCTGCCGACATGATGCATCGAAACCTAGATCGTCGTGTTGAAGTACTGGTGCGTTTGATTGACCCTGAGCACATCGACCGAACCCGGACTATGTTCTCGCTTGCAATGGCAGAGGATGCTTCTGGTTGGGATCTAAATGCAAGCGGCAGCTGGGACCGGAAACAATTCGATGAATCCGGTGCCCCACTGGGCGATTTCCAAGACGCTGTAATGCGTTCCATAACCGCGCGCCAGGTTAGCTAGTTTCGTGGATGTTTATGCTGCAGGGGCAGTTTGCTGGCGGGAAGAAAAGAACGCTCTGCTTGTAGCAGTTGTCCATCGCGTTAGGTATCAAGACTGGACTTTTCCAAAGGGAAAAGTCGACCCCGGTGAGACGCTAGCCGAAACTGCTGTCCGCGAAATCAAGGAAGAAACCGGGCTGAAGATAAAGCTCGGCGTACCGCTGTCGACGATGACTTACCCACTCGATAAATCCAAGAACAAAGTGGTGCACTACTGGGCAGCCAGAGTCAGCGATAAAGCAATAGCTAGCTCCAAGTTCAAGCCCAATGATGAAATCTCTGAAGTTGTGTGGGTCAGTGCAGATGAGGCTTTTTCTAAGCTGAGCTACGTGCATGATCGTGAGTTACTGCAAGAGGTTCTGGATCTCAGAAAAAACGGGATGCTCAAGACCAAGCCTTTGATTATTCTCAGGCACGCTGCAGCTACCCCAAGAGCCGACTACGTGGGTGAGGATGGCAAGAGACCCCTTCTTCCAGATGGCAAGAAGCAGGCCAAGGAATTGATTCGCCTACTGAGTGCCTATGGGCCCAAGAGGGTTTTCACGAGCCCCTGGAGAAGGTGCAGAGACACAATCAGCCCCTACGCCAAAGCCCACCGATACAAGCTCATCGAACGAGGCGAGCTTTCCGAAATGGGCAACGCTAAGGGTCCTGCAAGAACTGCCAAGGTTGCCAAGCAGTTGTTCCAAGATGCCAGGTCTTCACTTCTATGCACCCATAGGCCAACTCTGCCAACCATTACGGAGGTCTTGGCAAGCTACGCCGAGCCGGCTTTAGCTAAGTTGATTTTGGAAGCGAAGGCTCTAAAGCCAGCTGAGTTTGTGGTGTTGCATCTAACTACCTCTGGAAAAAAACCAAGACTTGTTGCCGTTGAGCACCAAAGTCTTTCAGAGCGACTTTAGCCGAATTTACCAGTTACGTAATCCAAAGTTCTTTGGTCTGAAGGGCTTGAGAACATAACATCAGTGACGTCGTGCTCAACCAATGTTCCAACTCTTGAACCTTCTCCGCGGGAAGTGTCCACTGTAAAGAAAGCAGTTCTGTCAGCCACTCGAGCAGCTTGCTGCATGTTGTGAGTCACTATAACAATTGTGTAGTCCTTCTTTAGCTCAAACATCAAGTCTTCGATCTTGAAAGTAGAAATTGGATCAAGTGCTGAGCAAGGCTCGTCCATCAAGATCACATCTGGCTTGACCGCAATCGCTCTAGCAATACACAAACGCTGCTGCTGACCACCGGACATGCCAAAGGCATTGTCTTTCAAGCGGTCCTTGACATCTTCCCAAAGTGAAGCAGACCTCAGTGCGCCTTCAACAATCTCGTCCATGTTGCCCTTCATGCCCAGAGTTTGCGGGCCGAAGGCGATGTTGTCATAGATGGACTTAGGGAAAGGGTTTGGCTTCTGGAAAACCATGCCGACAAGCTTTCTAACCTGTACAGGGTCGACGTCCGGCCCATACATGTCCTGCCCGTGGTACAAAATCTCTCCAGAAACCTTGGCTCCTGGAATTAGGTCATTCATACGGTTCAGGCTTCGAAGGACGGTTGACTTACCGCAACCGGAAGGTCCGATCAGAGCGGTGATTTCGTTCTGGTAGATAGGAAGGTTCACGCCTGCAACAGCGAGGTTCTTGCCATAAGAAACACTCATATCCTTGAGTGAAAATACTTCGTTTAGGCCAGTTGTTGTCATGAGTTATTCCTACCAGGTTCTCTCGTAGCGGGCTCGCAGCCAAACTGCGATTGAGTTGATGAAGAAAAGCACAACAAGCATTACCAAGATACCTGCCGCGGCTAGGGTGTGAAACTCCTCTTGTGGTCTTCCGGCGTAGTTGTAGATCATAACCGGTAGGGCGGAGTAGCTGTCGTTCCAGAAGTCTGGGTCGAAAGTCACAAATGTTGCTGCTCCAACAAGTAGCAGCGGAGCCGCCTCACCGATAGCCCTGGCAACGGCAAGAATCACTCCGGTTAGCATTCCAGGTGCCGCGGAAGGCAAAACCATCTTCCAAACCGACTGCCACCTGGTCGCACCTAGTGCAAGCGCTCCGTCCAAAAGAGATGATGGCACTGCCCGTATGGCCTCACGCGACGCAAGGATCACGGTAGGCAACACAAGAATCGCAACCGTGGCCGAACCAGCTGCCACCACGAAACCTAGATCAAAAATTCCGCGAACGATAAAAGCAAGACCAAGAATTCCAAACACGATTGAAGGCACTCCAGCAAGGTTTTGGATGTTTAGTTCGATAATCCGGTTATACCACTTGGTCCGGTCCGCAAACAGTTCAAGGAAGGTTGCGGCGGAGATACCTAATGGAACAATAATTGCGATGACACCGAGAATGAGCTGAATGGTTCCAAGGATGGCTGGGCGATACCCAGCAGTTTCCGGTCTAAAGGAAGACGGGTTGTTGGTGAAGAGCCCAATGTTGACTCTGCTACCACCTTCTACCAATGCCCAGGCAACAATTGCACCAATCATGACTAGTGAGATTGTTAGAGCAGACAGTAAAACCAATCTAAAAGCAATGCCTTGAATTTCAGCCTTGTTGTTAGCGCCTTTATAGATAGTTCGGGTCACTGCAGCAGCAGTGGATGCTGCTCCTTGGGCCCTACGGGGTATCTTGTTCGCCATTAGTCATACACCTCACGGAACTTGTTTACGAACCTGATTGCAATCATGTTCATCGTGAGGGTCATTAGGAACAACAGGGTTCCCACGGCAAAAATCGAGTAATAGTCGATGGTTCCTTGAGCAATTTCACCGGTAGCTCGAGAGGCAATAAAAGCAGTCATCGCACCCGCTGGTTCCGTGAAACCGATCTTTAGCTGTGGTGATCCTCCTCCGGCCACCAAGAGGACAACCATAGTTTCACCAATGGCTCGTGAGGCTCCGAGTACGAAAGATGCAACAATTCCGGAGATAGCTGCAGGGACCACAACAGTTATTGCAACTCGCATCTTGGTTGCTCCAAGCGCATAGGCACCTTCCCGAAGGGCTGAAGGAACCGCGCGCATGGCGTCATCGCTTACAGAGGCAATCAGCGGAATGATGATGATTCCTACGGTGATTCCTGCTACACCGATTGAAAATGGGCTTGTCCAACCAAGTCCTGGAGTTAGCTCTTGAATGAGTGGCTTGAACCAAAAAACTGCAAACAAGCCAACTGCCACTGTTGGCAGTCCCTCAAGAACTTCGAGCACTGGCTTGATGATTTTTCTAACCGGGTTAGAAGCATATTCCGAAAGATAAATTGCTCCACCGAGTCCTAGTGGAATTCCAACTAGCGAAGCGTAGAAAACAACCTGTAGGGTTCCTGCTACCAGGGGAAGTACTCCAAAGGATGCATCGGTAAAAGAAGGGGCCCAAAGGGTTCCACTTAGAAAACTCCAAAGATCTACGTACTCGAAGAATCCAGGTAGCGGAGAAAATAGGGCGATAACGATTCCGATTGTTACCGCAACGGATACGGCGGCAGCTCCAAAGAGAAGGCCGATGATGATTTTTTCCCCAATATGAGGGTTGGTCGCCCGAAGTGGGTTCCTTGCGGAATCACCTCGGGCGACCTTGACAGCAGAGCTCATGGGTCTGTACTTCTCCCTATCTCAACTGTCGAATTGTTCTTGTTTTACTTTAGTACTACTGAACTAGTGACTCGATCTTGGCAAGAGCCTCAGTCTGCTGCTCAGGGGTTAGGCCCACGTAGCCAGCAGTTGTGTTGATTAGCTCGGTCTCTTCGACTAGGAACTTAGCGAATGCTAGTACCTCTGGACGAGCCAAAGCTGTGCTAGCAAAGTAGGTGTAAAGACCGCGACCAAGAGGTGTGTAAGTACCTGCCTGAACGTTCTCAACAGTTGGAGCAACACAGCCTGATCCACCGTCAACCTCAAGAGCCTTTAGCTCGTCAAGGTTTTCCTGGTAGTAGGAGAAAGGAATGAAGCCCATTCCACCTGCGGAACCAGATACACCCTCAACTGCTAGAAGGTCGTCTTCACCAATGTTGATGTAGTCGTTACGGATGTTACCCTCTTCGCCGTTGATTTCACCGGTGAAGAAGTCGAAGGTACCGGAGTCAGTTCCTGGACCGTAAAGTGCAAGCTCTACGTCAGCAATCGAGTCAGGCATGCCATCAACATCGCCCCAGGTCATGATTGATCCTGAAGCATCTGCGTTCCAGATAGTTGTTAGCTGATCAGTGGTGATGCACTGTAGTGGGTTGTCTTTGTTGACAACAACGGATAGTGCATCGTTAGCAACGGTTACGTAGTCGTACTTGATTCCGGCTGCGTCACAAATAGCTGCTTCTTCTTCCTTGATTTCACGAGAAGCGTTAGACGCATCGGTCTCACCGTTGCAGAACTTCTCGAATCCTCCACCGGTACCAGAGATGTTTACAGCTACGCGAACTCCGGAGTTAACCTCCATGAATAGCTCAGCTGCAATTTCTGATGCTGGACCTACGGTTGATGACCCATCGATAAGGATTGAGCCAGATAGTGCGTCTGCTGCTGGTTCTTCAGGTTCTGCTGCACAGCCCGCTAGAACTAGTACAGATGCCGACATTAGAGCGGCAACTGAAATTAGTTTCTTTTTCAATGTATTTCTCCTAATTGGAATTGATAAAGGCAGACTGCCTGCCTCTCTAGAAAGAATCCATTAAGGACCTAAATAGAAGAAAGAACTTAGGTAAACGGAAGGTGAATCATCTCTGAAAAGCTGAGAACCTTCAGGTTTTGGTTGAGGTCTGAGTTTCGGGCTGAGTGCGTGTATTCTCTTGTAAATAATGACCAAAACTACCTGGGCTGTCCTATCGCTTGTTTTTGTGGCGATAGTTTGGGGCGCCGGGTTTGTGCTCATGAAAGACGCGATAGACGACCAGCCTGTCTTTGACTTCCTGGCAACCAGGTTCACCTTGGCAACTCTTGTAATGATTGCCATCCGGCCTCAGGTTTTATCGGCCATCAATAAGCAGACCCTCCTTAGAGGTTCAATTCTTGGTGTCATGCTAGGCCTTGCATACATCACCCAAACAATCGGTCTTGATCTAACAACCGCTGCCATAACGGGATTCCTGACAGGGCTCTATGTAGTCTTTACGCCGTTATTGTTCTTCTTCGTCTTCAAGAAGAAAGTAGACAAGAAGGTAATTGTTGGCACCACACTGGCTCTAACTGCTTTACTGTTTATCTCTTTCAACGGAATCTCTTTTGATCCAGGTCAAGTTTGGCTAATTGCCTGTGCGCTGCTTTTTGCAGGTCACATCATCGGTCTTAGCTTCTGGAGCAACGCCAAAGACATTTACCCACTGACCGTTGTTCAGTTGGGTGCAGGGTCGGTTGTTTGCTGGATGGGCGCTGTACCCGACGGGTACCAGCCACCACCTAATGCTTTTGTTTGGGGAACCGTTGTATTCACAGCAGTATTCGCAACAGCCATGGCATTTTTAATTCAGACTTGGGCGCAATCGATCATGGACCCATCCAGAGTGGCGATTATCTTGACCGGTGAGATTGTCTTTGCGGCAGCTATCGCGGTTGCCGTAGGGCAGGAAGTTCTGTCAGCGAGGACAATCATTGGCGGAGTTTTGATTGTGGTTGCAATGCTGATAGTTGAGTGGCCTGACAAGAAAAGTAAGAGCCCCCTAGATCAGCCCCATTTCACCTAGCCGGATCGCTTTTAACTCAGCCGGCGATCTTTCAAGAAGGACTGAAGTTTTTGGTTGTCCTTGATCTCCTTATTGCTCCTTGCCATAGCAATCGGGAGCCGTCGCCTTAGAAGGTCCTCAGCCGTCTTGACTTCCTCATTCTCAGCAATCACTGCTAGCTCGCCGAAGGTTATAGCTAGGCCCTCAAACACTAGCTCCCGGGCTTCTGGTTGGCTTTCTAGCAGCTCAAGTACCCCTAACGCCCTCGAGCCGTGACGACGCCATAGTTGATTAGCAACTTGCGCCGTGATTGCACCTTTGGAGATTAGATTCTTGACGGCCGAATCAAAGCCAGTTTTCGCCTTTGATCCTTCTTCCCCAAACCAGGGCGCTGCGACGGTTCCCACGGGAATGAATTTTCTGACCTTGTTTACGATTTCTTCGCCCACATTGATGCAGTCAGTGAATTTTCCACCAAGAATTGAAATGACTCCCTGGGGGTCAGTTTCAACACTGTGCTTGCGGGATAACTTGTGCCAATCGGATTTGGAGTTGTCCTTGTTTCGATCCACAACCAAAGCCCTTACTCCGCAACGTTCAGAGATTATGTCATCAACTGTTAGAGGCTTATCGAGTGTCATGGAGAGATTGATTTGCCTCAAAACAAATTCACGATCTTGATCAGTAACTTCCTCTAGAGGATCTAATACTCTTGTATCGGTAGTTCCGATTACACTTCGATCGTGCATCGGGATCACATAAAAGATTCTCCCCTGCTCGTCCCAAAAAGTAAGTACGCGATTGTCTGAGGTGAGTTTTCGAACCACAAGGTGGATACCTTTTGAGAAAACCAGATCTTTCTTGGTTGTACTGCCGACCAGGTCATTTGATTCCTTGGCAAATGGGCCGGCCGCGTTCACAATCACTTTTGCCCGCACATCGAATTGCTCACCAGAGATTTGGTTCTTGACCCCAATCTCGAAGCCGTTAGAAACCTTAGTTATCTCTTGCACGCGGTGGTAGTTTTTCACCGTTGCACCAAGCTCGCGCGCTCTAGATACGAAATCCCAAACAAACCTCGAGTCGTTGTCAGGCATTACGCCGTCAAAGTACTCAACCGCTCCCCTCACGTTTTCGGCATAAACAGTCGGCTCAACGATCTTGAGTTTTGCTTTTCCAAACAGAGCTGGCATGGGTGTCGAGAACAATCCGATAGCCCAGTAGAAAAGCGTCCCGAATCGTCCAAGTAGCTGACCGAAAGGTGCATTGGGTCCTAAGGCTGCAAAAAATCCCATATTGATGATCTTGGTTGGGTAGTTCCTCATGAGCCTTGCTCGTGCCCTACTTAGCTTGAACACCAGACCGAATTCATAGCTTTGGAGGTACTTTATGCCTCCCCAGATTAGGTTGCTTGATTGGCTACTAGTAAGGCCACCGAAATCCCGTTCATCGGCAAGGAAGACCTTTAGTCCTCTGGCTGAAAGTGCAGCGGCTGAGACCGCCCCGTTAATTCCCCCACCGATTATGACAACGTCATAGTTTGGTGAGGGGGGTTTTTGGGACATGTGTTTAGGCTAAGAGTCCGAAGTTACAACTGGTCAGTTATGCAGTAACGTTTCGGCAACGAGTTTTATAACGAACAGGTAACCCCTTTCTTAGCTTTGCTAATCTGTAATTTATGTCCATTCTCTCTATCGATGCAGGTACTACCGGTATCACCGTATTAGTAGTGTCTACTTCCGGCGCAATCTTGTCTCGGGGTTATCAGGAATTTAACCAACACTTTCCTAAGTCGGGTTGGGTCGAGCACGATCCCGAAGAGATTTGGCAAGCCACTCTAAGCGCCACAACAGCAGCCCTTTCGGGATCAACAGAGGCTCCAACGGCAATTGGGATTACCAATCAGCGCGAGACCGTGGTGCTGTGGGATAAAGACACTCTTAAGTCGGCTAGACGCGCCATTGTTTGGCAGGATCGCAGAACCTCCAATCTTGTAGTTGAACTAAGAAACTCTGGGGTCGAAGCTAGCGTTATTGAGAAAACAGGGCTCGGCTTAGACCCGTACTTTTCCAGCACCAAGTTTTTGTGGCTGGCACAGAAAGAACCTGAAATCTGGGAAGCGGTCAAGTCAGGACAAGTACTTATTGGGACAGTTGACTCCTACCTAATCTCCAGAATTTCCGGAGGCCAGTTTCACATCACCGATGCTTCAAACGCCTCCAGAACCCAACTCCTAAACATTGACACCGGTGAGTGGGATGAGCAGCTGCTGGAGATGTTCAAGGTTCCTCGAAGCGCACTTCCAGAAGTTGTCTCCAGCTACGGCAAACTTGCCAAGAGTGACCCAGCTAGCTTTCTTGGACTTTCAATTCCAATTACTGGAGTTGCTGGAGACCAGCAAGCAGCCCTCTTTGGTCAGGCTGCATTCGAAGTTGGTGAGAACAAGTGCACCTACGGAACGGGCGCTTTCATCTTGAGCAACACTGGCGCTAATCGAGTGACAAGCTCGAGAGGTCTTCTAACAACGATTGCCTGGAAAGAACCCACTGGAAAAACTTTTTATGCCCTAGAGGGCTCGGTGTTTATTGCAGGAGCAGCAGTCCAGTGGCTTCGTGATGGACTGGAAATCATTGAAACTTCACCTGAGGTTGAATCTCTTGCCCTGAGCGTAAAAGACAGCAATGGGGTTGTCTTTGTTCCAGCTCTGACTGGCCTAGGAGCTCCATATTGGGATCCCTACGCTAGAGGAACAATTTTCGGACTAACCCGTGGAACAACCAAGGCTCACATCGCCAGAGCAACTCTGGAAGCTATTGCCTTCCAGGTTAGAGATGTGGTGGACGCAATTTCGCAAGACACCCAGAATGCCTTAACAGCCCTACACGTTGATGGTGGAGCAGCTTCTAACGATTTATTGATGCAGCTTCAGGCCAACACTCTTGGCATCCCAGTTATCAGGGGTAAAAATCTTGAGTCCACCGGATTGGGTGCAGCTTTTCTGGCAGGAATTGGAAGCGGGATTTGGTCCACCAGAGCCGAGCTCAAAAGCATCTTTGAACTAGACCGAACCTTCGCACCTGTTGCTTTTGATCAGTGGCAGTACGTCAACTGGAAGCGTGCAGTGAACATCTCAAGAGGCTGGGCCCACCAAGGAGAAGGCTAGCTTCTAGCCTTTCAATCCCGAGCTCTGAGCGTTTTCTACGAAAGCTCTTTGAGCAAACAAGAACACCAAAATCGGTGGCAAGATTGCCAGGATTACTCCGGCCAGTACCAAGTTTGGCGCGTCCGCCCCACGTCCACCCAACACGGAAAGAACAGGCGCGAGCACTGTAGCTGACTCATTTCCGGTGTTGATAACAATCAGTGGCCAGATAAATGAGTTCCACGCATACAAGAAAGCAAATGTTGTCAATGTTGCAATAGCAGGTATTGATAGCGGCACAAATATCTTCCAAAGAATCGTCCAGCGACTAGCACCATCAATCCGCGCAGCTTCTTCCAATTCAAATGGAATCGATATGAAGAATTGCCTCATTAGGAAGGTTCCATAGGCGCTAAAGATAAACGGAAGGATCAAGGCGCCCAAGTTGTTCACCCAATTGATACCAACGATTAGTTGGAAAAGAGGAATCAAAATCACAACGAACGGCACCATTATGGAACCTAGCCAAATAAGGAACAATTTGTCTCGGCCCTTAAACCTAAGTCTGGCGAAAGCGTAACCGCCGAGGATGCTAGTGAAGAGCTGTCCGGCGACTACCAAAATGGTAACCAAGACGGTGTTAGACAAAGCCCGACCGAATCCGTTGAGCTCAACTACCTCACCGAAGTTTCCAAGCTCAGCCTTTACTGCCTCGACGGGCTCGAGATCAGCACTCGGAAAATAGATTTTCGCTGCGGTTGGATCAGCAGGGTCTGCATAGACACCGACAATCGCGCTTCCCGCTTCCGCAAATGAGTTTCCGGAATCATCTGTAAATACCGCAAGCTCCTCGCCGTCGATTGTGACGAATTCTTCGGTTTCAGTGAACTGGTCTTTGGGTGCGAGGAAAGATTCGCCGCCAGCAAGTGGAGTCCACAGGCGAACTGTCAAACCTTGTTCTACTCTGGCAAGTTGGCGAGTTTCGGTTTCTGAAACAGGGACTTCAAACAGCGGATACTCAACGTCATTGATAAGGGTGGTGTCCGCCGCATAGGGCAACAGTCTTGGTGGGTATGTGTAAACATCCGAGACGGTCTTGATAGATCCACTTACAGCTAGCAGGAAAGGAATCAAAATGATGATTCCTGTGACTATAAGAATTGTGTAGGTGAGTAACTTGCTACCGAATGATTTGACCATGTTGTTGTTCTTACTCATCAGTTACCCTCCGCTTGCTGACGCTGTCTATTGAACTGCAGCAAGGTAAACACAAATATGATTGCAAACAGAATCCAAGCCACTGCGCTGGCTTTTCCAAAGCTGTTCTGCTGGAAACCTAATTGATACAGGTAAACCACCGGAGTAAGAGTCGCGTTGTTTGGGAAGCCAACTACGTTTGGTGAGTTCAGTGCAAATACGATGTCGAACAATTGAAGAGCCAGAATCACAGTTGTTGCGGTGATGAAGAAAGTTGTTGGCCTAAGCGCAGGGATAGTCACATTCCAAAAGCGCTGGAAGGAAGTAGCGCCATCTAGCTCTGCTGCCTCGTAAAGCTCTTTGGACACCGACTGTAGGCCGGCGATATACAAGACAGTATTGAAGCCAAATTGGGACCAGACAAAAACGATCACCACTGCCGCTAGAGCAAATTGCTCGGACGACAGCCAGGCAATCTCGACTCTCGTTGGTAAGGGGTCACCAGGCAAGAAGAAGTTGAAGATAGCAAACATCTCACCGACTGCGTAGTTGATAAAGCCCACCGAGGAGTTAAGCATCTGCTTCCAAATCAATGTGACACCAATGACACCGGCAACGCTTGGGATGAAAAATACTGCTCGGAATACTTTGGATCCTGGAAGCCTCTGCTCAATAAGCGTCGCAAGAATAAGCGCAATCACCACCGAGAGGGGGACAGCGGTGAGCAGGAACACCATGATGTTGGTAATTGCCTTCCAAAACAATGGATCTATGGCACCGACTGAGGTTCCAAAGATCTCAGCAATCTGAAAGTATCCGGTCGAAAGCGACTCACGGGAGGCAGCAAACTCGAGCCCTAATGTGTCAGCGTAGTTTTCGAGCCCGATAAAAGTCGGAGTATTTATTCCATCCCACTTGAAAAAGGACATCACGAACGAATAGACCAAAGGTCCGGCTAGGAAAGCCAGGAAACCGATGATGCTTGGGGACACAAACAACCAGCCAGTCAATCGCTCTTCTTCTGACTGGGTGGCATTGAGCTTCGATGAAACACTTGGGGACAACAACGCCCGAAGTTGGATTGATGCAAAGAAAGCTAATCCCACGCACAAGAAAGCCAATGGGTTTGGGAAAAACAGCGAGGTAACTGCAACGCCAATCATCCAGAAGGGATTGAATTGCAACAAGAATAAAATCGACCCCACAAGAGTAAGGACTTGACCAATCCTCTTGAAGAAGTAGATAACTTTGATTTGAAAACTTCGGTCAGCCTTGTTTGTGATTGATAGATCCTCAGGATCTAGTCTTCGAATCACCCTGACTGCTACCACCCACCAGGCGACACCACTTAGTAATACCAACAAGCCAAAAAATGAGTTAAAGAAAGATTGGCTCATCATGTCAAACAGTGAAATCATGTTTGAAATCTGGAATGCCATGAAAGAAAACAGTGCAATCGCAATTACATTTCCAATGATTGCGATGCTGCGACCGCGGTAGTTACCTTTGTTAAGCAGGAAGGCAGATGCCACCTGGAAAAAGATTAGGACAACAATGCCGGCGAATGCCGGAAGCGCAATCCAGCCCAGATCCTGCTGCAATCCGAGAATAGAAACACCCGCCGCCAAAAAAGCGACAGACAGAAAGATCTGCCAGATCCAGACGTAACTGACGGCTACTTTGTCAATGTTTCTTGATAGCCAATCGTTCTTACGAATTCGCTCCAAGACAATCTCTAAGTTTTTCACGATGCTCCATTTGTGGAATGCGGACGCCCAGACAGATTCTGCCTGGGCGTCTGCATTACCTAACGATACCTAATTGCCTGCCTTAGTTAAAAGCGCCTGCAGCTTCAGTACAGATGTTTGCCTGGAAGTCTTCCAGGGTACGGTCACCCGTGAACAATGCTGTTACTCCGTCGCCGGCAGCCTTGTCGAATGCTGGCCAGTTACCGTTCCATAGTGGACCTTCTGCAACTGGGTTGTTTGCAATGCCGTTAAGGAATGCCTGGTTGTTAGCTGGAGGGCTAAAGGTTAGGAATTTCTCGGTTGCATCTGCTGATACACGGGAAGGAATGTTAGCTCCAAGCTCAGAGATTTGACCCTGAACATCGGCGCTAGTTAGTTCCTGGATTAGCTTCCAAGCACCAGCTGGGTTCTCGGTCTTAGCGTTTACAACGTAAGCGCCCCAGAACTGCCAGTTTCTTCCTTCAGAAGCACCGGTTGGAAGTTCAACAACGTCCCAAGCGAAATCAGTGATCTCGCGAGCGCCAGGTGTTGCCCAGCGACCGTTGATGAACATACCTACTTGACCGGCTTTGAAACCAGGCTCAGCATCTTCACCGAATGGTACTCCGTAACCGTTGTCGTATAGACCCTTGAGGTACTCAAGACCAGCAACTGACTCGTCGCTGTCTAGTGCACATGCGGTGCGGTCTTCGTTGAAGAAGCCTCCACCAGCAGAGTGTACGAAGTAACCCCAGTTAGCCCACCAGCCACCGGCTCCGAAACCCTTAACTCCTTCGCCACCGTTTTCGGTGATTGCTTTAGAGGTAGCTTCGAATGCGTCCCAGTCCCAGGTGCCAGCAGCTGCTAGCTCGCGAGGGTCGTCAACGCCGGCCTTCTCGATTAGGTCTAGGTTCATGTACAGTGCGAATGTTGAAACGTCACGAGGTACACCCCATAGGAAATCAGGTGAGGTTGCTCCGGTTGCCGGGTCAACTGTCAATGATTCCATTGGGCCAGCGTAGAAATCAGCATCGCTGTGCTCAGTCTTTGCTGCTTCTTCGCG
>JBIIQC010000001.1:0-99931 GCA_044342295.1 Rhodoluna sp.
TTGGGTATTGCTAAAAACTGGCAAGCAGGATGACTACGCAGACCTAGCTGGAGCACAGGCTAAGTCCAAGAAGATGAAGAACGGCTAATAAGCCATGACTTCAATTTCCGGAGCTAAAGTCAAGCGACTAGTGATCGCTTGCGAAGCCGGCATGGGCTCGAGTGTCATGATTGCCAAGCAATTGGCAAAGGCACTCAAAGAACATGACGTAGTCGTGACTCACTCACCCGTAAATCAACTCGAAGACGAAAACCCAGATTTGGTTTTGTGTCATCGAGGATTGGGACAGCGGGCCAAACAGGCAATGCCAAACACCCCTGTTGTGGTGTTTGACATGTTTCTGGGTGACCCAAAGATCCAGAGTGTAGTCAACGCAATAATGGAGGGTGAACTCATTTCAGATGAGTAGCCTTCTTGCTTTGGCCGGAATCCGTATAGACGCCACGGCCTCCTCGCAAGAGGAGGCCGTGCGCCTGTGCGGTTCGGTCCTCCAGGAACTCGGGGCAGTTGGTCCTGAGTATCTGGATGCGATGGTTGCAAGAGAGCAGATCGTCTCTTCCTACATGGGAGAAGGAGTTGCTTTGCCACATGGCACGGATGACTCAAGAAAGTATGTGAACTTTACCCAGTTGGTATTTGTGAGATTTGCAAATCCCGTGGACTGGGAAGGTGAAAAAGTAAAGCTATGCATTGGAATCGCCGCCAAGGGGGACGAACACGGTGAGCTGCTTGGAAACCTTGCAGACAAACTGCTCGATGAGAGCTCATACACCACACTCATGAATTCAGCTTCAGAGCAAGAAATACTAGATTTACTAAACGCTTAGAAAGGCAACAGAAGTGAAGGCAGCAATTTACCGGGGACCTCAGGATCTTAAAGTTGAGCAAGTAGACGAGCCAACCGCCGGAACCAAGGAAGTAAAGCTTCGCATTCACGCCTGTGCTACCTGTGGCACTGACGCCAAAATTTTTAATCACGGTCACCCGCGCCTAGAACCACCACAAATCATCGGCCACGAAATTGCTGGCGAGGTTGTTGAAGTTGGTAGCGAGGTAACATCCGTCAAAGTCGGTGACCGCGTTCAAGTGATTGCTGCTATTCCGTGTGGCAAGTGCTGGGCTTGTCTTGAAGGCAAGATGACAATCTGCCCCAATCAACTTTCCATGGGATACCAGTTCCCGGGCGGATTTGCCGAATTCATGATCGTTCCCGATGAGGTAATCAGAGTCGATGGCCTTAACCACATTCCTGACAGCGTCACCTACGAGGAAGCATCGGTAGTCGAACCTCTTGCCTGTGTATTGAATGCGCAGGAACTTGTTCGCGTTGGACCAGGTGATGAGGTTTTGGTAATGGGTGCCGGTCCAATTGGTTGCCTTCACGTTCGACTTGCTAGAGCACTGGGTGCCAAAAAAGTTTTCCTGGCTGACATTAACGGATCAAGGCTTAAGCTTTCGGCTGATGTTGTAAAGCCAGATCGCGCAATCGACATGTCCACCGAAGACTTAGCAGAAATCATCAAGGCTGAAACCGATGGGAAGGGACCAAGCGTGATCATTACCGCCGCACCTTCGGGCCAGGCTCAAGAGCAGGCAATTGAAATGGCCAGACCGGGTGGAAGAGTTAGCTTTTTTGGAGGGCTGCCAAAAGACAAGCCGATGATTCAAGCGGACTCGAACCTAGTTCACTACAAGGAGCTAATGCTTATGGGCGCCAATGGCTCTAGTCCCGCTCATAACCGAGCAGCTCTAGAGCTAATTGCTTCTGGCAAAGTGAAGGTCGCCGATCTAATCACCACGCGAGTAGGTCTTGATGATGTGGTCAAAGGAATCGAGGCGGTCCTAAGCGGAGAAGCCATCAAAGTAGTGGTGCTCCCAAGCAAGTAAACTTGGGGTATGTCTAGGCCCATTCCCCAGCAACAAGTCCCTGCAATACGCTCTGCTTTGAAGCTTTATAAGGTCTCTTCATTTATCACTGGAGTTTTCCTACTTCTTCTTATGGCCACCTGGGCACTTCGACGCCTTGAGAACGTGAGCTTTGGAGCCCTAATTGGTTATGACTTGTGGATTGCAGGACCCAACGGATTTCTAACGGCTGAGCCATACCTAAACGAGGGCGAAGGAATGCCAGAAACTGGCCTTAGCCTGACTGTTGCAATTTTGGTAGTTCACGGCTGGCTGTATGTTCTATACCTGTTCGCCGATTTCCGAGTGTGGACTCTAATGCGTTGGAGCTTCAAGCGTTTCTTGATAATCGCCGCAGGCGGAATTGTTCCATTTCTTTCTTTCTACGCCGAGAAGTACTACGCCGAGCTAGCTGAGAAGCAAATAGCGCAGTCACTTTCAGGAGCAAAAAATTAACCGCCCGGTTTTAGTTGTTGATTTTGGTGCCCAGTATGCCCAGCTAATTGCTAGGCGTGTTCGTGAAGCAGGTGTGTACTCCGAAATTGTTCACCACAACGTCACCGCTGCCGAGATTCAATCAAAGAACCCACTGGCCATTATTTTGTCGGGTGGACCATCAAGTGTTTACGAACCAGGATCTCCCAATCTCGACGCCAAGATCCTTGAACTTGGAGTTCCAATCCTCGGTATTTGCTACGGCTTTCAAACGCTTGCACAACTTCTTGGTGGGCAGGTAGATAAAACTGGCAAGCGTGAGTATGGAGCTACCAGCCTGAAAGTTTCCTCTGCCGGCGAAATTCTTGCTGGCCAACCCGATTCGCAAATTTGCTGGATGAGCCACGGTGATCAAGTTGTTAAAGCCCCATCCGGCTTTGAGGTACTGGCTTCGACCGAAACAACCCCAGTTGCGGCATTCGCGTCATCTGCAAAAAAGATTTATGGAGTGCAGTGGCACCCAGAAGTTAAGCACTCTGATTTTGGACAGAACGTTTTAGAAAACTTTTTACACAATGCCGCCGGCATCACTTCGGACTGGAACTCGAGCAACGTTATCGCTGAGCAAGTGGAGAAGATCAAGAAGCAGGTTGGATCGGGTCGAGTAATTTGTGGGCTATCTGGGGGAGTCGATTCTGCGGTTGCAGCAGCTCTCGTTCACAAAGCTGTAGGCGACCAATTGGTAGCTGTATTTGTCGATCACGGACTGTTGCGTGATGGCGAAGCAGAACAGGTCGAACGTGACTACGTTGCTGCAACTGGAATCAGGCTGGTAACCGTAAATGCGCAGGAGAGATTCCTGAGTGCTCTTAGCGGAGTAACTGACCCAGAGACCAAGCGAAAGATCATTGGCCGCGAGTTCATCAGGGCTTTCGAAGAAGCCCAAGCGGACCTGATGAAAGAGGCAAGTAGCGCCAACGAAGAGATCAAGTTCCTAGTTCAAGGAACTTTGTACCCAGATGTCGTTGAATCCGGCGGCGGTGCTACCGCAGGCATTAAATCCCACCACAACGTGGGCGGACTGCCAGAGGATCTAAAGTTTGAACTTGTTGAACCGCTTCGGACTTTGTTTAAAGACGAAGTGCGTGAAATAGGAAGGCAGCTAGGACTCCCTGAGCCAATTGTTCAAAGGCAGCCTTTCCCAGGTCCTGGCCTTGGCATTCGAATTGTTGGCGAGGTAACACGCGAAAGACTTGACCTACTGCGTAAAGCCGATCTGATTGTCAGGAGCGAGCTAACTGCTGCTGGGCTAGATAGTGAAATTTGGCAGTGCCCAGTAGTTTTGCTAGCCGATGTTCGATCCGTTGGCGTGCAAGGCGATGGCAGAAGCTACGGTCACCCGATAGTTTTGCGACCAGTGTCGAGCGAGGACGCAATGACAGCCGACTGGACAAGAGTCCCTTACGATCTATTGGCGAGAATCTCAAACCGAATCACTAACGAGGTTGAAGGTGTCAACCGCGTTGTGCTCGATGTGACTTCAAAACCGCCTGGCACCATCGAGTGGGAGTAGTTTCTTGAAGCCGCTAGTTTTTGGTCATCGTGGTGCCAGCGGTTACCGGCCTGAAAACACAATTGAGGCTTTTGAACTTGCAATCCAACAAGGATCTGACGGAGTGGAGTGCGACCTAGTTCCAACCAAAGACGGTGAACTAATCATTCGTCATGAAAATTGGCTCAACGGAACTACCAACGTGGCTTCGGTGGCAAAGTTCCAAGGAACGCAGTCAACTGGTTACTCGGATGGACTAACCGAAACTGGCTGGTTCAGCGAGGATTACAACTTTGCAGAGCTCTCGGAGCTTCGAGCCATTGAGAGGGTGCCAGATACTCGGCCAGGCAGTGCCAAATTTGATGGTCAATTCCTGATTCCAACTATTGATGATCTTCTGGCAGCCGAATTTATGAATGGCAAGACCCTGGTGATTGAAATCAAGCACGGCATGCACTTTATGGAAAACGGCATCAATATGGCCACAATCCTTGCCGGCAAGCTGACAAACTCGGACTGGAAAGAGCGCGGAATTTCGATTGTCATCGAAACCTTCGATGAAAAGATGCTCGAGCATCTCAAAGACGCCTGTGGGCCCGATAAGAAGTATGTTTTCTTGACTGAGCTGGACCGGCTTCCAAAAGGTTCCACTCGCATGTCCAGGGAGTATCTGGATTCACTTGCTTCGCGTTTTGATGGAATCAGTGTTGATCTGGCTCTCGCTTTAGATCTTGATTCAACTGGCAATCACACAATTGACAATGGCCTAATTGATGAGGCAAAAGCTGCTGGACTGTTGATTTACGGTTGGACCTTAAGGGCTGAGGATGCAACAGCAAGTGTCGATGAGTACTTTGGCAAGGTTGCTGAATCTGGTTTACACGGAATCTTCGTTGATCAGCCTGACCTGCTTCGTCAAATTGTCGATGGTCTGGCTTAGGCTTAGGCGGTTATGAATCTAAATCTGCTCGAGGGTCTCAATGCTCAGCAGGTGGCGGCTGTCACAGACCGCGGACCCGCACTACTAATTGTTGCCGGTGCAGGCTCTGGAAAAACCAAAGTGCTAACTCATCGAATTGCGCATCTTCTTGCTAACAAAGAAGCTTGGCCCTCGCAAATACTTGCAATTACCTTTACCAACAAAGCTGCCAATGAAATGAAGGAGCGAGTTCACTCGCTGCTTGGCAATGTCGCAGATGGCATGTGGATTAAGACTTTCCACTCGGCTTGTTTGCAGATTCTTCGAAGAGAAGCAAGCAGGTTAGGTCACGACTCTAATTTTTCTGTTTATGACACTGGAGACACCAAAGCCCTAATTAAGCGTCTGATTCGAGAATCAGGCAGTGACATCGAAGGCCTCAAGCCACAAACAGTTGCCGCGAGAATATCGAATGCCAAGAACGAACTCAAGGACGCCGACGACTTCTATTCTTTGATTGACTCCTCGAACCCCAAAGACCGCGCTATCTCCGAAATCTTCACTCAGTACCAGGCAGCCCTGCGCAAAAATAACGCTTTTGACTTTGATGACCTAATTGCCGAGACCGTCTATTTGTTTCGATCCTTTCCTGATATCGCAGCTCAGTATCAACGGCGCTTTAGGCACATCCTGATTGACGAGTACCAAGACACCAACCACGCTCAGTACTCTCTGATTCGTGAGCTAACCAAGCCAATATCCGATCTACACAACGAGCCCGACCCAAACACGGGTGAACTTGCCGGCCCGTCAGCTATCACCGTGGTTGGAGACTCGGACCAGTCAATCTATGCCTTCCGTGGCGCAGATATGAGAAATATTGCTGAGTTTGGCAAGGACTTTCCAGGGTCAAAAACGATTTTGCTGGAGCAAAACTATCGCTCCACACAGAACATTCTCTCGGCGGCCAACGCTGTCATCTCCAAGAACTTTGATCGACCAGAAAAGAATCTCTGGAGCGATGCGGGAGATGGCGAAAAGATTGTCTCCTTTACTGGGTTAGATGAAAGAGGCGAAGCCGCTTACATCGTCGATCAGATCCAAGATTTACGTAAAGCAGGAACTGCTTATCGTGACATGGCGGTGCTTTATCGAACCAACGCTCTTTCGCCGTCTCTGGAAGCCGAGCTCAAAAGCCAGCGAGTTCCATACATGGTTATCGGAGGTCTCAAGTTCTACGAGCGCAAGGAAATCAAAGACGCACTTGCCTATTTGACTGCCATAGCTAACCCCAGAAACGATGAAGCGGTAAGAAGAATTCTGAACGAGCCCTCTAGGGGAATTGGGGAGAAGACTGAACTCAAAATTGCTGAGCTTGCCAGAAGAGATGAAAGCTCATTTCGGCAAGCACTTCTCAAAACAGACTCACTTGGTCTTGGCCCCAAACTAACTGCTGCCCTCAATGGCTTCTCCAAATTGTTGAACGACCTGGATGCAATGAGCGTCGATGCAAAGATTGCAGATGTTTTATCTGCAGCGCTGAATCTTTCTGGCTATCGTGCGAATCTGGAAGATAGCCGTGACCCGCAAGACGAAGCCAGGGTCGATAACCTAGACGCTTTAATTGGACAGGTCTCTGAATATCAAAGGCAGTATCCAGAGGCAACAATCGCTGAGTATCTTGCAGACATCGCTCTCGCCGCTGCCGCCGATGAGATTGACGATGACTCAGGAAGCATTTCCTTGATGACCCTTCACACCGCCAAGGGCTTGGAGTATGACGTGATTTTCTTGGTAGGTCTTGAGCAAGGAACTTTGCCACATGTTCGATCCTTCGATGAACCGGGGGGAGTGGCAGAGGAAAGAAGACTTCTATATGTGGGTATGACCCGTGCCAAGCAGAAGCTTTATCTAAGCTCTGCACTGCAGCGAACCCTGTTTGGTTCAACTACTGCCTTCTTGCCAAGTAGCTTCCTTGGGGATATCCCTATTGAGCTAATTCAATCGGAAGGTGCCACGAGAGCTTCGGCGGGAACGATAACTGGCGGTTATCGCGGTATGGCGCCGAGCGCAACACCACCCAAGGCCAGAACCGAGATTGCGGGTGCCATAACGCAGGTGCGGGATAACGGCTCGCTTCAGCTAGAAATTGGAGATCGAATCCAGCACCAGGATTATGGCCAAGGGGTGGTTACTGAACTAAGAGGTGAGGGAGCTAGACAGGTAGCCCAGGTGAATTTTGATTCCGGTGCCACTAAATCACTGGTGGTAAAGATAGCTCCCATCGAAAAGCTCTAAACTTGGGGTTTGGGCTATTAGCCATTTGATCAATCTGAAAAGAGTTCTAAGTTGGATTTATTTGAGTATCAAGCGCGCGATATTTTCGAGAAATACGACGTCCCTGTTCTAAAGGGCCTTATCGCGGACACCCCAGAGCAAGCCCAAAAGGCCGCCGAACAAATCGGTGGAACTGTGGTTGTCAAAGCTCAGGTAAAAATTGGAGGCCGCGGCAAGGCCGGCGGCGTCAAGGTTGCGCACTCGCCCGAAGAAGCTAAACAAGCTGCCGAAAAGATTCTTGGACTTGATATCAAGGGCCATGTTGTAAAGAGGGTAATGATCGCCGAGGGTGCGAAAATCGCCAAGGAATTCTATTTCTCAGTACTACTGGATCGATCCAACCGAACCTTCCTTGCGCTTTGCTCGGTCGAAGGCGGAATGGATATCGAACAGCTTGCTGAAGAAAGACCCGAGGCGCTCGCCAAGGTTCCGGTTGACGCAGTCAAAGGTATCGATCTAGCCAAAGCTCTAGAAATTGCCAAACTAGGCGGTTTCGATGATGAGCTTGCCGCCAAAGTCGCTCCGGTTTTTGTAAAGCTCTACGAAGTTTTCAAAAAAGAAGACACCACTTTGGTTGAAGTTAACCCATTGGTTTTGTCTGAAGACGGTCAGATTATTGCCCTAGACGGAAAAGTCACTTTGGATGACAACGCGGAGTTCCGTCACGAGCGCGACGAGATGGAGCGCGACCAGCTAGACCCTCTTGAGGCCAAGGCTAAAGCCATGGATCTGAACTACGTCAAATTAGACGGAGAGGTTGGAATTATCGGAAACGGTGCCGGCCTTGTTATGTCGACTCTGGATGTTGTTGCCTACGCGGGAGCTCGCCACGGCGGAGTAAAGCCAGCTAACTTCCTTGATATCGGAGGTGGTGCGTCAGCTGAAGTTATGGCTGCCGGACTGGATGTTATCTTGAACGACCCACAGGTAAAAAGTGTTTTTGTAAACGTATTTGGTGGCATCACAGCTTGTGATGCAGTTGCTAACGGAATTGTTGGAGCCCTAGACACACTTGGCTCCAAGGCTTCCAAGCCGCTGGTTGTTCGCCTTGATGGCAACAACGTAAACGAGGGAAGAAAGATTCTGGCGGATGCGAATCACCCGCTTGTGACAGTAGTTGAAACCATGGACGAGGCAGCCGATAAAGCAGCCGAGCTAGCTAGCAAGTAAGGGAAAGTAAGAATTTAGATGGCAATTTTTCTAAACGAGAACTCAAAAATCATCGTCCAGGGTATGACTGGATCTGAGGGTATGAAGCACACCCGCAGAATGCTAGCTGGCGGATCAAACATTGTTGGTGGAGTTAACCCGCGCAAGGCTGGCGAAAGCGTAGACGTTGACGGTAAGTCACTTCCTGTTTTCGGCACTGTTGCAGAAGCCATGCAAGAAACCGGAGCAAACGTGAGCGTTATCTTCGTTCCACCAGCTTTTGCCAAAGCTGCGATGTTTGAAGCAATCGATGCGCAAATTGAACTTGCTGTTGTAATTACTGAGGGAATCCCGGTTCACGACTCTGCAGAGGCTTGGGCACACAATGTTTCCAAAGGTAAGAAGACTCGCATGATTGGTCCGAACTGCCCAGGGATTATTAGCCCAGAAAAATCAAACGCTGGAATCACACCATCGGATATCACAGGCAGCGGACCAATTGGTTTGGTGTCTAAGTCAGGAACCTTGACTTACCAAATGATGTTTGAGCTAAGAGATATCGGCATGTCAACCGCCATTGGAATTGGTGGCGACCCGGTTATTGGCACCACACACATCGACGCCCTGGAAGCATTCCAGAACGATCCAGAAACTAAGGCCATCGTGTTGATTGGTGAAATTGGTGGCGACTCGGAGGAAAAAGCT
Source organism: Rhodoluna sp. (assembly GCA_044342295.1). Classification (GTDB taxonomy): domain Bacteria; phylum Actinomycetota; class Actinomycetes; order Actinomycetales; family Microbacteriaceae; genus Rhodoluna. Next base: position 9,003 of record JBIIQC010000001.1, read on the forward strand.
GCCGAATACATCAAGCACAATGTCACTAAGCCAGTAGTTGCCTACGTTGCAGGATTTACTGCCCCCGAAGGGAAAACCATGGGTCACGCCGGAGCCATTGTTTCGGGAAGCGCAGGAACTGCGCAGGCCAAAAAGGAAGCCTTTGAAGCAGTTGGTGTCAAAGTTGGTAAAACTCCTAGCGAGACTGCCGCGCTAATGCGCGAGGTAATTAGCTCTCTTTAGAGATCTTGTGAGCCGTGAATAAAAGACAGACCTTCTTTATCGCAGCTATAGAAGCCGCGATACTGGTGGCAATTAGCTTAGGTTTTGTCCTTGTTCCGCTAACACTGGTTTGGTTTCTTGAAAATAACCCAGAGGTTGACTGGCTAGTAACGTTTAGGGCTGCCTCGGATTTCTGGTTACTGTCTCATGGCACGGGGCTTGTAGTTGCCGAAGGCGAGATTCTCGGTATTTTGGTGCCGGCATTTATGGTAACTCTTGTTCCACTTGGAATGACAATTTGGTTGGCTCGATCTTTTTACAACGCCGGTAAGAGATTTATTGCAGCCCGGGCACTTTGGCCTGGATGGCTTGGTGGATCTTTGGTCTACGGCGCTTCCGCACTGGGTATCAGCACAGCAGCCTATGACAGCGCTATTTACCCAATTGCTTGGCAGGGTGTTTTCTTCCCCACGATCTTGTTTCTTGTTTTTCAAGTGCTTGGATCATTATTTGGTCAACCGGATGAAATCTTTGAAGGCGACATTCTGGACCAAGCACCTGAGCGCGACCGAGTGCGTCAGGCGCTAAATGCTTTTCGCTTAAGACTTCATTGGAGCGTTCGATCCATAATGGGCCCAGCTTTTAGAGCAGGAACTGCAATCACCGTGATGCTATTGATGGTTTCAGCGTTTACCATTGCCGTGCTGATTGCTCTTAGCTGGATAGATATCACAAGGCTCTACGAGAGTGTTCAAGTGAGCGTTCTTGGAGCGGTGGTACTTACACTTGGCCAATTGGCCCTGGTACCAAACTTGGTTGTGTATGGAGCTTCATGGCTTACCGGGGCAGGTTTTTCAATTGGTGCAGGGTCCCTTATCTCGCCTCTTGGATCCCAAGTGGGACCACTTCCAACCATTCCAATTCTTGGTGCGTTACCGGTTGGGCAGTTGGAATTTGGAATGGTTTCCATTGGAGTTGTTTTGCTGGCAGCATTTATCGCGACACTTTTGATTCGAAAATCAGCCGATGAAATCCGATTTGAGTTTGCAACAGCTTGGACTGCGGCCATTTCGCTTGGTCTTTCGATTGCTTTTGTGACAGCGTCTCAAATGGGCCTACTTGCCTATATTGCTTCTGGTAGCGCCGGGCCTGGAAGGTTAGCCCAGGTGGGCGTGTCTCCGTTGGTGTTGGCATTGGTTGTTTTCGTAGAGGTCGGAGTGGTTTCTACCCTGGCTGCTTTTTATAGCGCTAGGCCAGTAGCGGACAAGCCGGGTATCTCTAAAAAGGTAGGCTAACCCCATGCTCTCAGTTGTTGTCTTGATCTCTGGTTCAGGATCCAACCTGCTGGCGCTGTTGCAAGCCACAAAGAACCCGCTCTTTCCAGCCAGAGTTTTGGCCGTTGGCTCCGACAAACCCGCATCAGGTCTCGAGCATGCAGATCTCTATGGCGTTCCAACCTTTGTAGTTGAAGAAAAACACTTTGCCGATCGGGATGCATGGGCGCAGAAGCTGGCCGAGAACATCTCGCATTTTGATCCAGACCTGATAGTTCTGGCGGGCTTCATGAAAGTGCTACCCAAATCCTTTGTTGCAAAGTTTTCTCCGCGAATAATTAATATTCACCCAGCTCTGTTACCGAGTTTTCCTGGAGCTCATGCCGTAAGAGACGCTTTGGCCGCTGGCGCTAGAGAAACCGGAGCAACAGTGCATATTGTCGACGAGGGAGTGGACTCGGGTCCAATCCTGGCCCAGGAGTCGGTAACTGTTTTCCCAGCTGATGATGAGAAAATATTGCACGAGCGCATCAAGCTAGTCGAGCACAAACTGCTTATTGAAACAGTTAAGTTTTTAGCTAGCAAGCAACTTGAGCCAAGTAAGGTCGGCTAGGGGTAGCTATGGATAGCAAGTACACCGCAGCCGATTACATTCATTTCGACAAAGTTCCAATCAAGCGAGCTCTAATTTCAGTTTCAGACAAAACAGGGTTAGTAGAGCTAGCTAAGGCACTTGCCGCTAGTGGTGTCGAGATTGTTTCGACCGGGTCAACTGCAAAAACAATCTCGGAAGCCAAAATTCCTGTTATTGAAGTTTCTGCGGTAACTGGCTTTCAGGAAACCCTTGACGGCAGAGTCAAGACACTTCACCCAGCTATTCACGCCGGGTTACTTGCAGATCTTCGGCTAACCGATCACCGAAGTGAGTTAGAAAAGCTCGGTGTGAGTGCCTTCCAGTTGTTGGTTGTGAATCTGTACCCATTTGTTGAAGCTATAGCCAATGGGGCAAGCGGTGAGTCAGCCATTGACCAGATCGACATTGGTGGCCCCGCGATGGTCCGCGCTGCGGCCAAAAATCACGCCAATGTTGCGGTTGTTGTCGATCCTGCCAATTACAAGGACATCATCGCTGCAACTACTTCCGGCGGGACTTCTTTGTCACAGCGTAAGCAACTAGCCCTGCAGGCTTTTTCACACACCGCAAAATACGACACCGCTGTTTCGAACTGGATGGCTGGCTCGCTAGCTGATGGTTGGAAAGCAGATTCGAATTCTAAAGATCCAGATGCGGGTAAGAACCCTGGATTCGATCCACAGCTTTCAATCAAGGCTTCTTTGGCGAATGTTTTGCGGTACGGAGAAAATTCGCATCAAGCAGCTGCCCTTTACAAAATAGATGGATTAGATAAGTCACAGGGGATTGCCCAAGCCAAACAATTTGGTGGCAAAGAAATGTCTTACAACAACTTTGTTGATGCCGATGCCGCAGTTCGAGCTGCCTTTGATTTTAATGAGCCAGCTGTTGCAATCATCAAGCATGCGAATCCCTGCGGTATTGCAATTGGCGCTGCAAGTTCTGATGATGCCATTGCTGACGCTCACGCAAAGGCTTATGTTTGTGATTCAGTCTCAGCTTTTGGTGGCGTGATTGCAGCCAACCGTATTGTTACTTTGAAGATGGCTGCTCAGGTTGCTGAAATCTTTACGGAAGTTATTGTCGCGCCTGGGTATGAGACAGAGGCGCTGTCGTTGCTTCTTACCAAAAAGAACTTAAGAGTGCTGCAACTTCCACCAAGCTACAGTGCGCCTGCAAAAGAACTCAAACAAATATCCGGTGGCTTTCTAGTTCAAGAGTCAGACGGCTTTAAGAACTTCTCTGATCAAAACTGGAAATTGGTATCGGGAAACAACGCAGATTCTCAAACTCGCTCCGATCTAGAGTTTGCCTGGCGCGCGGTTAGATCAGTTAAATCAAACGCCATACTGCTTGCCCAAGAAGGCGCTTCGGTTGGAATTGGAATGGGTCAAGTAAACAGGCTGGATTCCTGCGAACTAGCCGTTTCTAGAGCAGCCAGCCGAGTAAAGGGCTCGGTTGCAGCAAGCGACGCATTTTTCCCATTTGCAGATGGACTTGAGGTTTTGATCAGGGCCGGAGTCAAAGCGGTTGTCCAACCGGGAGGTTCTGTGAAAGACGATGATGTGATTCGCGCAGCCCAAGATGCTGGCATCACGATGTACTTCACCGGGGAACGCCACTTCTTCCACTAGCTGCGCTTGAACTCAAGCTCAGGGTGGTAGCCTATAAGGCTGCCTCAAAAAGGCATGTTATTACCGAGGATTTATGAAGCAAGACAAAACCATCGCGACCCTGTTGCGAATTTTCCCCTACGCGAAAAAAGCCCTACCTCGAATTGTCCTAGGTATCTTCGCGGCAGTCGCCGCAAGCTTGTTCGCGTTAGCAATCCCGCAGCTACTTCGTTCCCTGTTTGACAGCCTAGATAGCTCTGGCACTCTAGACGCTCTTTACTTCTTTGTCTTTCTAGTTTTTCTCATGGGTACCTTGGAAGCTGCCATGGTGCTTCTTCGCCGCTGGTTGGTACTCACCCCTGGAACATTTGTCGAGGCAGGGCTGCGCTCTACTCTTTACAAGAAACTTCAAGATCTTCCTGTTAGCTTCCACGATCGCTGGCCTTCCGGGCAGTTACTTTCGAGAGCCACCCAGGATCTGAGCTTGATTCGTCGCTGGCTCTCCTTCGGTGTTGTTCTGTTATTTGCCAACGGACTAACAATTGTTGTTGGCCTTGCAATCCTGTTTACTTTTCACTGGCTACTAGGTCTAATTTTCTTTTTGATCTCGATACCAATCTGGATTCAGGGTTATCGCTTTGAGGCAAAGTACGGACAAATTGCAAGGCTTTCGCAGGACCAAGCAGGTGACCTGGCAACCTCAGTTGAAGAGTCAGTGCACGGTATTCGCGTGCTCAAAGCCTTCGGTCGCGGAGATCACGCCGCTCGCAAGTTTGCGGCAGAAGCTAAAGGTCTTAGATCAACAGAGCTCAAAAAGGCTGGGCTAATTGCAAACATCTGGGTCTACCTCCTGTTAATTCCTGAAACAGCGGTAGCTGTATCGATGCTGGTAGGAGTGTTCCTAGTTGCCGAAGGCAGCTTGACCGTTGGTGGTTTAGTGGCATTTTTTGCCACCGCAACAGTGCTTCGATGGCCAACCGAATCAATTGGCTTCTTACTCTCAATGACCCTGGATGCCAAGACCGCTATTCAGCGCTTCTTTGAAGTTATCGACGAGCCAGTGCTTATCAAGGATCCAGAGGTAGCCAAGACCATTAGTTCACCCAAGGGACGCCTGGAATTCAAGAACGTTCACTTCCGCTATCCAGACAGCAAGCCAAATCAGCCAGATCTATTGCGCGGTGTTGACCTTGTTCTAGAGCCGGGGGAATCTGTTGCCCTTATTGGAGTAACCGGTTGCGGAAAGAGCACCTTGACGGCACTTACTACAAGACTTTATGAAGTTTCTTCAGGTTCAATCGAATTAGATGGTGTTGACATCAGATCGCTGACTCGAGTTGAGCTTCGCTCACACATCGCCATGGCATTTGAAGACGCCACCTTGTTCTCAGCATCTGTTCGAGACAACGTCTTGCTTGGAAGACCTGATTCCACAGAAGAGGAATTGAAAGAGGCACTCTCAATCGCGCAGGCTGATTTTGTATATGAGCTACCAGAGGGTCTAGATACCAAAATTGGTGAAGAGGGGCTTTCGCTATCTGGAGGACAGCGTCAGCGTCTTGCACTTGCCAGAGCGGTTGCTGCTAAGCCCGCGGTATTGGTTTTGGATGATCCTCTATCCGCTTTGGATGTTGACACCGAAGCACTTGTTGAGTCAGCGCTTAGAAAAGTCCTAAAAAAGACAACCGCTTTGATTGTCGCCCACAGACCTTCCACTGTGCAGTTAGCGGATCGAGTGGCACTTATGCAAGATGGCCAAATTGTTGCAGTTGGAAAGCACAGCGATCTACTGGCTTCAAACGATCACTACCGATATGTAATTTCCTCACTCGACTCGGCAGGTAAGCAAATCGAGGTGAGCGAATGAGCATGCAAGGAGTTGCTGGCGAAGACAAAATCCAGCTAAGCCAAGAAGAAGCAGAACAGGTAAAACTTCGCTCCAGAAAACTACTGTTCTCGCTGATCTATCCGGTGCGAGGCAGACTGCTACTAAGTCTCTTGATTGTTATCTTGTCCCAGGCTCTTCGAGTGGCAGGACCTGCACTGATCGCACTGAGTATTGACTGGGCTTTACCTGCAGCACTAAAGGCTGACACCACACCACTATTTTTGGTGGTTGGCGGTTACCTATTTGCAGCGGTTGCCACCGCTTCCCTTATTAGCTGGTTCCTGCGCTATGCGGCGAAGCTAAGCCAAGATGTTTTGCTGGATCTAAGACAGCGCATCTTTGTTCACACTCAGAAGCTGTCTCTAGAGTTTCATGAAAAATACACCTCGGGTCGCGTAATCTCTCGTCAAACTAGCGATCTAGACGCCATCAAGGAGCTTTTAGATACCGGTGGCAACGAGATGATTGTTGGAATCTTATATATGTTGTTTACCGCAACCGCGCTGGTGTTTCTCGATCTACCAAGTTTTGCAATCCTTGCAATTAGCTGGATTCCGCTTTATTTCTTAACCCGCTGGTTCCAGGTCAACTCGAAACTGATGTTCCGTGAGTCCAGGGTTTCTTCGGCCAAGTTGATCATTCACTTCGTTGAGACCATGACCGGAATTCGTGCCGTGAAAGCGTTCCGAAAAGAGAAAAGAAACCAGGGTGAGTACGAGACCTTGGTTGAAAAGTACCGTCACATCAACGCCAAGGTAATTCAGCTATTTGGAATCTTTGACCCGGCACTGATAATGATTGGAAATATTTCCGTTGCAATTATTTTGCTCTGGGGAGGGGTTCGAGTTCTAGAGGGATCTTTGGGACTAGGAGTTCTAATCGCCGCAATCTTGTATGCCAGAAGGTTCTACGACCCGATGGAAGATCTGGCAATGTTCTATAACTCCTACCAGTCGGCTAACTCCGCCCTCGAGAAAATATCTGGTGTTCTAGAAGAGAGACCATCGGTTCCGGAAGCAACTAAACCAGTCGCGCTACCAAACGCCAAGGGTGAACTTGTTTTTGACAAAGTCGGCTTCCATTACTCAAATGGGGTTGAGGTAATTCCAGAGTTCTCTTTGACCGTTCCAGCCGGTCAAACTATCGCCTTGGTTGGAACTACCGGTGCCGGTAAGTCGACGATTGCGAAACTGATTTCGCGGTTCTACGACCCCACTTCAGGGAAGTTAACTCTTGATGGGATTGACGTTCGGGATTTGTCGGCGAAGGACCTTAGGCGATCGGTAGTAATGGTTACCCAGGAGGCGTATCTATTCTCTGGTTCGGTCGCGGATAACATCGCCCTTGGTAAGCCAGATGCGACCCCTGAAGAAATCGAGCAGGCGGCCAAAGCCGTTGGAGCGCACGAGTTTATTCTTGATTTGCCGGAAGGGTACTCAACAGACGTGAATAAGCGCGGTGGGCGAGTAAGTGCTGGACAAAGACAGCTCATTTCCTTTGCAAGGGCATTCATCGCTAACCCCGCAGTGTTGATTCTGGACGAAGCTACCAGCTCGCTAGATATTCCATCCGAGCGACTTGTTCAACACGGACTCAAGACCCTACTGGCAGATCGAACCGCAATTATCATTGCGCACCGTCTATCAACCGTTTCGATTGCGGATCGGGTGCTTGTTATGGAGAAGGGAAGAGTCACAGAAGATGACTCTCCAAAGAATTTGATTTCTGGATCTGGAAAGTTCTCCAAGATGCACAAAGCGTGGCGGGATTCGCTGGTTTAGCAGGGAAAAAGAGTTTTCAAGATTTCGGTAGTCTAGAAGAGCTTTAGGGCTCACAAAAAGAAAGAGTAATAAATGGAAAAGATCAAGGTTGTTGGCAAGGTAGTCGATTTAGATGGCGACGAGATGACTCGTATCATCTGGCAAAACATTAAGGATTCACTCATCCTTCCCTTCTTAGATGTCGAGCTGGACTACTTCGATCTTTCCATTGAAAATCGTGACGCAACTGACGATCAAGTGACCGTTGATGCCGCTAACGCAATCAAGAAGCACGGTGTTGGGGTTAAGTGTGCGACTATTACTCCCGATGAGGCCAGAGTCAAAGAGTTTGGTCTAAAAAAGATGTGGAAGTCCCCAAACGGAACAATCCGAAACATTCTTGACGGGGTTGTTTTCAGAGAGCCAATTATCATCTCCAACGTGCCACGTCTGGTTCCTGGTTGGACCAAGCCGATTGTCATCGGTCGTCATGCCCACGGTGATCAGTACAAAGCAACCGACATAAAGATCCCAGGCAAGGGAACTGTCACCATGACCTACACCCCAGAATCTGGTGAAGCCCAGACCTGGACTATCGCAGATTACCCAGCATCCGGCGGTGTTGCGATGGGTATGTATAACTACATGGACTCAATCCGTGACTTCGCTAGGGCTTCTTTCAACTACGGATTGGCCAGAAACTACCCGGTTTACCTATCAACTAAAAACACAATCTTAAAAGCATATGATGGCGCTTTCAAGGACGCTTTCCAGGAAGTGTTTGACGCCGAATATGCAGACAAGTTCAAGGCCGCAGGAATTACCTACGAGCATCGTCTAATCGATGACATGGTGGCTGCTTCTTTGAAGTGGGAAGGTGGCTACGTTTGGGCTTGCAAGAACTACGACGGCGATGTTCAGTCTGACACCGTGGCACAGGGTTTTGGTTCTCTAGGTCTGATGACCTCGGTTCTAACCAGCCCAGATGCCAAGACAGCCTTGGCTGAAGCAGCTCACGGAACTGTAACCCGTCACTACCGCCAGCACCAGGCAGGTCAGAAGACATCTACTAATCCGATTGCCTCTATCTACGCTTGGACCAGGGGTCTTATGCACCGAGCCAAGTTGGATGGAACTCCAGAGGTTCAGAAATTTGCTGAGACTCTAGAAGATGTTGTAATCAAGACTGTTGAGTCTGGAAAAATGACCAAGGATCTTGCCGCGCTGGTAGGACCCAACCAGCCGTACCAAACCACCGAAGAGTTTATGCAGTCGCTAGCAGAAAATTTGCAGCAGCGTCTAAAGTAATCCACATTGTGTAAAACCCCTGACCGAAATCGGTCAGGGGTTTTACATTTGCGGGATGAAAAAATTAAAGTACTCTTCGATAACCGCAACCCTATTGGCCATTGGAATTTCGGCAGGAACACTCGGTGCGATACCGGCAACCGCAAACTACGTTGAAAGTTGCTACGAGCAAAACTGCACCGTTTGGTTTTCCCATACGGGTGAGATTCAAACTTGGCACCCTCCGATAAACGCACGTAACATGACATTCCAGGTCTCTGGAGGTCAGGGTGGAAAAAGTGGTGGTCAGGGTGGTCGCGTTACTGGAACTTTGACTCAAATTCCTTCGACGCTTTACATCGCTGTAGCGGGTGCTGGAATAACAGGCCAAGCGGCAGCTGGTGGCTTTAACGGAGGTGGCGCAGCTGGATCAGGCTCGAACAACGAAGGATCTGGAGGCGGTTCCAGTGACATCAGGTTAGGCACCAGTGTCGAATCAAGAATCGTTGTTGCCGGAGGAGGCGGTGGTCGCGGTGCTGGAATTACTCCAACCGCTAGCCCGGGCGGTGGTCTTGTTGCTGCTGCCGGAAAAGATGGCCAGGGACAAGGTGGAGGAGGTGGTTCACAAACTTCTGGAGGCTACGGGGGAGCTGCTAACGGACTTGGAACCTCGGGGTCAGCTGGCTCGCTACTTACTGGCGGAAAAGGTGGTTCGAGCGATCTCTACGGTGGAGGCGGTGGAGGCGGTGGCTACTTCGGTGGAGGTGGCGGTGGTTCCGACACTGACAGCTCGGGTAATGACGCGGGAGCAGGTGGAGGTGGATCCTCTTTTGCAGATCCTTCCTACACATCAAACATTACGCACTTCACGGGCGTCAAAAGCGGCCATGGATTGGTGATGATTGAATACCAACTGGTTCCGCTGTTTCAATCGATTGGCTCGGAAATACAACTAACCAATTCGTCCTCTGTTGATTTTCAAATTGAACTTAGTGACACATTCTTAAACTTTTCTGCCAGTCATATCGAAATAGTTGGTGATTCAGGAACCTGCCAACCCGGAACTCTAAGTGGTAGCGGAACATCACTTGTTTACACAGTCACGGACTGCATCGATGGTGAAGTCGGAATTTCAATTCCAGCAAATTCAATTTCCGTTCAGGGTTACTCGGGTCCCGAAATGACTCAGAGCTCTGCACTGGTGGCTGTTGATCAGACTGCCCCAGATATAGTAGAGATCACACAAGAACAATCAGAACTGACTATTTCAATGACTGAGGCCGTATTACAACCCCAGCCCGAAGACTATCTCTTGACAAGTTCGAATAACACTTGCCAGGTCGGCTCGATTACAGCGGGCAGCGATCAACTCTGGCAAGCATCACTTGTTGGTTGTGAAGACTCAAGCTTTTCCTTCACAATTCTTGCTAACTCAGTTTCCGACTTAGCTGGCAACACTGGACCAGCGCAGGACACTTCTTTTGAAGTTGTAGTCCCGGTACCGGTAGCAGCCCCTTCCCCGGAGCCAACCATATCGTCGGCACCAGAAACAGTAACGGCTGCAGAGCCAACCGGACCAGCTGCAGCGCCGGTTACATCCAGCGCACCAACGACGCCAAATGTCCTAGAGGTACCGCCTCAAGAAAGCTCGCCTCCCGAAGCAGTGCTGGAAACAGCACCCACTGAAGATGCAGAAATTGCTCAATCCCCGCCTCAAAGAAGGCAAGCAGCTCAATCGGTTATCTCCGCTTCGAGCGATGCCGAACCAGTAAACTCGGATGTGGGCTGGACCGTTGGTCTCGCCATCGCCGGGGTCTTGCTTCTTGTGGCTGGGCTATCTTTGAGGCGACGAGGGATCTCGGATCTATTAGTTGGCTAGAAGAGTCACGGGGCCGGAAACTTAGGCTCTGGTAAGCTACTAAAAACGAGGAGCCCCGATTGACTACCAGTAGCCAACCATCGAATTTTTCTAAGCCTCTTTCTGAGACCGATCCAGAAATTGCTGCTGTATTGCAGCAGGAGCTTGATCGCCAAAGACACACGCTAGAAATGATTGCGAGTGAGAACTTTGTCTCAAGGGGAATTCTAGAAGCTCAGGGCTCGGTACTTACTAATAAGTACGCCGAAGGCTATCCGGGCAAGAGGTACTACGGTGGTTGCGAAGTTGTTGACGTTGCCGAAGAGCTAGCTCGCACACGAGCCAAAGAGCTTTTTGGAGCAGAGCACGCAAACGTTCAGCCACATTCCGGAGCAACCGCTAACGCAGCGCTGATGATGGCACTTGCAAAACCAGGCGATCGTATTTTGGGACTTGAGCTTGCTCACGGTGGCCACCTAACTCATGGAATGAAGTTGAACTTCTCGGGTCAAACCTACGAGCCACACGCCTATGGACTAAACCCAGAAACAAACTTAATTGATATGGAAATTGTTCGAGCTCGTGCGCTTGAAACTAAACCAAAAGTTTTGATTGCCGGCTGGTCTGCTTACTCAAGACATCTTGATTTTGCAGCATTCCGCTCAATTGCTGATGAAGTTGGAGCAAAACTTTGGGTGGACATGGCTCACTTTGCCGGCCTAGTTGCCGCAGGATTACACCCATCACCTGTTCCATACGCTGACGTTGTCTCGACAACTGTGCACAAAACCCTTGGTGGACCTAGGTCTGGTTTGATTCTTTGCAAGGAAGAGTATGCCAAGAAGATTGACATGGGAGTATTCCCGGGTCAGCAGGGTGGACCTCTTATGCACGTGATTGCTGCCAAAGCGGTGGCATTCAAGGCTGCGATGAGCCCTGAGTTCAAGGAGCGCCAGCAGCGCACAATCGAAGGCGCAAGAATTATCGCCGAGCGTCTTGTTCAGCCCGATGTTGTGGCGAACGGAGTTTCCATATTGACCGGTGGAACTGATGTGCACTTGGTTTTGGTAGATCTTCGTAATGCCCCAATCGACGGAAAAGAAACTGAAAACTTACTGCACGATGCGGGTATCACCGTGAATCGAAACTCTGTCCCGAACGACCCAAGGCCACCAATGGTGACCTCTGGTGTTCGAATTGGAACCCCAGCCCTTGCCACTCGTGGGTTCGGGGCAACCGAGTTCACCGAGGTCGCGGACATCATCGCTCAGGTATTGCTTCCAAACCCAGATACCCAAGCTCTAAAGGCTAGAGTTCGAGTTCTTACCGAGAAGTTCCCACTTTATTCCGGCCTAGAGAACTGGTAGCACTTGAGTGCCACAATTCTTGATGGCTTAGCCACCGCTAAGGCCATAAAGAAAGAAATTACAACCCAAGTTGCTGAACTAAAAAAACGCGGCATAACCCCAGGTCTTGGAACCTTGCTGGTTGGAGATGACCCAGGTTCGCATGCCTACGTGTCGGGCAAACATCGTGACTGTGCCGAAGTTGGAATCAAGTCCATCCGAATTGATCTGCCAGCAAGCGCTTCGAAGTCGGATATCCTAAATGCCATTAACGAGTTGAACTCATCCAAGGATGTCACCGGCTACATCATTCAGCTTCCTCTTCCTGTGGGAATTCATTCACTCGAGCTTCTTGAACTGATTGACCCAGCAAAAGATGCCGATGGCTTGCATCCAGTGAACCTTGGCCGATTAGTTCTGAACGTTTCGGGTGAAATGAGATCCCCAGTTCCTTGCACACCGGCTGGAATTGTTGAACTACTTCGTAGGCATGATGTTTCACTAAGCGGCAAACAGGTAGCGGTGCTTGGCAGGGGAGTAACTGTTGGCAGACCGCTAGGGTTGCTACTTACTAGAAAAGGAATCGATGCAACAGTAACTCTGTTGCATTCGGCGAGTAAAAACATTCCCGAAGCTTTGCAAAGTGCCGATGTGATTGTTGCCGCTATTGGTGTTCCGCATTTTGTGAAGCCAGAGTGGGTCAAAAAAGGCGCTGCGGTATTGGATGTTGGCATCAGCAGAACAGAAGGCAGCAAGCTTGTGGGGGATGTTGACCCAAAGGTTTCAGAAGTTGCAGGTTTCTTGTCTCCAAACCCAGGAGGTGTGGGTCCAATGACCCGCGCGATGCTTCTCCAGAATGTAATTCAGCTGGCAAAATAGCAAAAGGAGCTTCTAATGAGTCAGCAAGGCTGGAGTTCGTTCCTATCTTCTGAGGGCCTCGAAGACTGGGTGGTCTTACACGGTGGCCCTACAGCAGTATTTAGGACCAAGAATCTCGTTGACGCAACTAACCTAGCTCAATCAATTGCGCAGGTGCCGGGTCTTCATGGAACTCACGCTCAGATAACCATCGTTACAAATCGGTTGACGGTACGACTAACTCGTGAGGTTTGGAATATCGAGGAAGAGCATATTGAGCTCGCGCGTACCATTTCTAAAGTGGTAAATTCTCATGGTGCGGTTGCTGACCCGATACAAGTTCAAGAAATCCAATTTGCAATTTCCGCAAAGCCAAATTCAATAGATCTTGAATTTTGGCGCGCCGTCCTTGGCTATGAGCCGATGCTTGATGACAATGCCATAGACCCGCTCGGGATTGGCTCGACAGTGTGGATGCAGGAGTTGGAAGAGAACAAATCACTTAAACATGCGATGCACATTGATGTATCGATTTCCAAAGAGCACGCAGAAGCAAGGCTCGCGGCTGCAGTAAAGGCTGGAGGTTCAGTGGTGGACGATTCAAATGCTCCCGCTTGGTGGACTTTATCGGACAGTGCAGGCAATAAAGTTTGTCTAGTGTCTTGGCCAGACGGGGCAAAAAATCCTCGAGATGAAAAGTAGCACTTACCCATCCAGAAATGGACCGCCAGTCAGTCACACAAGACTCTGATTTCTCTAAAACTTTGACCGAATTGCCCATAGGTCAGCAAATACGGGCCTAAACAGAGTGCTTGCTAGGTAGCCAACCCCTGCAGATCCACCGGTTCCCATCTTTGCTCCAATTGTTCGCTCGACCATCTTTACGTGACGGTAACGCCACTCCTGAAATCCCTCGTCGAGATCCATGAGGGCTTCGCCAACCATGTTGGCTTCTGGATCATTTCGATGGGCTGTAAGTAATACTTCTTGAACCTCTTCGTTTGCCTCATAAGGAACTGAAACGTCTCGATCCAGAACACCCCTTGGCATTTTGTGACCACGAGAGTCAAAGAATCTCAGGGCGCTGTCGTAAAGGCTTGCCCTACTCATAGCAGCCTCGACTTTGTTTCTAGCGCTTGATCCAGGAACAAGGTGTGATGCCATCGACATCCCGGTTCCAGCCTTGGCATCCGATCCTGCCTGGTCGCGTCTTCCAAGAACCGCTTCTAGCTCGCGAAACTGCGCTGATTGAAAACCTGATGCTGAACTTAGTCGACCGCGGAAAGAGTTGAACTGCAGCGGGGTCATTGTTTCCAAAATGTCTAGCTGCGCGACACAAGTTTTCATTATGGTTTTCATCCGACCAAGTATTGAAAGAGATCTATGAGTTTGGGATCCCTCAAGAGCGACCTGCAGTGCTGCACTTTCGTGCAAGAGTTGCTTGAACCAAAGCTCATACACCTGGTGAATTGTTATGAATAGAAGCTCATCATGCTCTGGTCCATCAGATAGTGGCTGTTGTAAATCAAGTAGCTCATCAACCTTTAGGTAGCTGGTGTAGGTGACTGCTTTGTCATGCTGTTCGCTCATTTAGGTAACTCGGTTTCCACTCTCTTGAATTTTCTCGTAGTCCTTGCGCGAAACGGAATCTCTAATTCTTTCGAAACCATCAAAGACCTCAACGAAGCTAGTTGGTAACGGGGAAATTGCCAGCCTTATGGAATTTGGCATCCTGTAGTCAGGAACCACTTGGGCAAACTGTCTCAAGGCTGCTGCTATTCTCTTGGCTTCTGGATGTCCGATTGTGATGTGACCTCCGCGAAGGCGGTGGTCTCTGGGAGTCAAGAGCGTGAAGCCCAATGGAACAAGCCAGGCATCAAACAGAGCGATCATTAGCTCGGTCCCAATAGCTGCTTTTTTGGCAATACGGGAAATTCCTGCCCGCTCAATCATTTCGTAGCTAGCTTGCACAGCTCTAATACCAACTATTGACGGGCTCGCGATCTGAAAGCCGCGAATACCTGGGTTCTTATCAAAAACGGGACCCATGGCAAACTGATCGTCTTGGGCAAACCAACCTTGAATTGGCACTTTCAAGCTGGACTGAAGCTCCTTTCGAACATATAACCAAGCCGGCGAACCAGGCCCGCTGTTGCCGTACTTATAGGTACAGCCAACGGCCAAGTCCACTCCATTGGCGTCAAAATCTAGTTCTACGGAGCCACCAGCGTGAGATGCGTCCCACACAACCAACCCGCCGTAGGAGCGAACCAAATCGGTTATTGCCTTGAGGTTTGCCCTGGCTCCAGATCGGTAGTTGACCGCCTGAAGTGTCACTAAAGCAACATCGGTGCTCAAAAATGGCGCTAGCAGTTCAGCTGTTAACAGCTCATTCTCGGACGCAATTTTTACTGAGCCTGGACCACCGGTTCCGTCGGTATCTAGAGTGATTAGCGTCAAATTGAATTGCTCTGCAATTCCCTGAACTACAAATCGGTCGGTGGGGAAGTTAGCTGAGTCGATGATGATTGTTTTTCGCTCCGGACGAGCCTTAATCGCCGCCACACACAGTTGATAAAAATTCACACTCGTAGTGTCACAAACCAATACTTGACCACTTGCGGCACCAAGAGTTGCTCTTCCTAGAAGATCTCCCGCGGGCTGAGCCTCGTCAATCCAATGACTCCAACCATCAACTAGCTCTGTTCCCCACTCGTTGGTTAGAAAATCAGAAACTCGATCAATAGTTGCAAGTGGTAAGCGACCAAGCGAGTTTCCGTCCAGGTAACAAAGTGACTCATCTTTGATGAAGAACTCTTTACGAAATTCCTTGAGTTCGTCGGCCTGATCTAGAAGTTCAGCGGTGTTTCTGGAAAGTAGGTCGCCGATTCCTCTAAGCAGTGGGTAGTTCATGAGTTTTAGCCTAGCCCGAACAAAGAGCTCGAGTTACACCAGGAGCTGGTGCTTGGCCAACTGTTTGTATAGCGGCGTGGACTTTACGAGCTGAGAGTGAGTTCCTGAGCCGACGACCTTGCCCTGGTCCAGAACGATAATCAAGTCGCTATCCACAACCGTCGAAAGCCTGTGAGCGATAACAATCATGGTTCTACCTTGGGCAACCGCGTCAATTGCCTCTCTCATGTGCTGCTCATTTAGTCCATCGAGAGCAGATGTGGCTTCGTCAAGAATCAGAATCGGTGGAGCTGCTAGCAGTGTCCTGGCTATCGCAAGGCGCTGCCGCTCTCCTCCAGAGAGCATGATTCCAGCCTCTCCAACTTCGGCGTCTAAGCCCCGCTTATCCCTCTTGAGCACGGCTGTTAGATTCACTTCGCCCAATACAAATTTCAGCTCTTTATCCGTGGCATTCGGCGAACCAATTAGCAAGTTCTCCCTAAGAGAGCCGGCTAGCACAGGAGCATCTTGCTCGACATAGCCAATCTGAGAACGCAAGGCGTCGCGTGAGAGCTCAGTAACAGGTGTGCCCTCAAGCAGAATCTCGCCCGAGGTTGGTTCGTAGAAGCGTTCAATAAGGGAAAAGACAGTTGATTTTCCAGCACCAGATGGTCCAACCAGCGCAACCCGGTCACCGGTCTTTATCTTGAAACTCACAGAGTCTAAAACTAGTTTCCCGTCGCGATGCTCTTCCGCAGAGGCGTAGGCAAAGCTAACCTTCTTGAACTCGATAGCGTTTTGAGTTCTTTTTGGCTTAGAAGTTTGGGCAGATTCGGAAGCGCTCTCTTCGAGAGGTAGCTGAAGGATCTCTTCAATTCGAGCAAGAGCACCTAACGCGCTCATAACCGAGCTGTATGCACCAAACGCTTGACCAAGTGGCCTGATCATCAAGAACATCAAAAGAATAAATGTAACTAGATTTGCAACCGAAGTTTCTCCAGCTGCAACGCGGTAGCCACCAACACCTAGTACAACAATGAACGCTGCGTTTGATGCCACACCCGCAATCGGCGATATCAACGCGTTGATTTTTGCAATCTTGACACCTTGAATGTAGGCCTCATTGGCGTCGTTGCTGATGCCTTCGGTTTCTCTCGACTCGGCTCTAGCTGCGCGAATTGTTCTTACCGCAGAAAGTGCCCGCTCCACGGATGCGGCCATGTCGCCAACTCGTTGCTGTGCTTTTGTGGTTGCCGATCTAATCTGTCTGGCTGAAACCACAATGGAAGCAACAGCAACGGAGATCATTCCAAGAGTAAGTAGCAACAAGAATGGGTCAATAAAAGCCATGGCGATGATTGCCCCAACAAAAATGAGCACACCACCGGCTGCATCAATAAGTCCTTGAGTTAGAACCGCTCGCA
Source organism: Rhodoluna sp. (assembly GCA_044342295.1). Taxonomy (GTDB): domain Bacteria; phylum Actinomycetota; class Actinomycetes; order Actinomycetales; family Microbacteriaceae; genus Rhodoluna. The sequence continues at coordinate 26,038 of JBIIQC010000001.1, forward strand.
ATAAAGTGGTGTCGGAACCAACCCTAGAAACCAAGTCTCCGGTTCTTCTAAGGTCATACTCCAAGATAGGTAGCTTCAAAAGCCGCACGGCAAGCTTGTTCCGAGCTGATAAAACAACACCTTCGCCAGCTTTTGCCAACACGTAATACATAAATCCGCTGGCAATTCCGGCCCCAAGAATCACGAGAACCAGAATCATTGCTAGCTGTCCTACGTCTTCGCCGTTTTGTACGGCGGTAATTACCTGCCCTACTACCAGCGGCTGAGCCAGGCTCACCACCGCTCCAATTAGAGACAGCACCACCGCCACCACCAAAGCGGCTTTGTGTTCAAAAAGATAGGGAGTTAGCTGGCTGAATTTAGCTTTCGGTCCAGTGTCTTTAGGGCCTAGATTTCTTCCTCTGCCTGCCATGCTCATGTTCTAAATTCCTTCAATCATTGGGTCACCATAGATTTTCTCGTTGAGAAGATAGTTGATCTCCTGAAGTGAAAGGGCCTCGGTGTATGCGGTGTTTTTGAAAAACTTGGAGTAATCAACGCTCTCGAGAGCAGCCAGTGCCTGCGGATGGTGAAGTTTCAAAAACATTTGAGTGGTATTTGGAACTGGCTCAAATTCAGTTTTCACCTTGCCACAGCCATATCCAAAGATTGTGAGAGATACATCAGCCTGCTCTGGCGAAACTTTTTCAATGATGCCCTGATCGGTAACTCGAACCAAAGCTCTGGGTGAATCTATTTTCTTCCAAATCTGAAAGCATGTTGCCAGATGTGTCTTGTTTGATAGCGGCGATCCTTCAGCGTCAACATAATCAATTTCTATATCAAGATCAAGTGCTAGCTCAAATCCTAAATCAAGCCGATTCGTTACTGACCACTTGCGCCAGGACCTTGGGACAATAAAGCAAATGGCGTCGCTAACTAGCGCTGCATGATTAAAAAAGGGAATACTCAACGAATTATTTCTACCAAACGGGGGATTGGAAATAGTTACTAAATTGCTTTCCTTGATTTGCTGCTCGAGGAAGTTTCCTTCTGTGACAAGTTCATGGAGTGGCTCAATGTCGAAGCTGATTACTTTGCTGACCCCAACAGCTTGCACCGCTTCGATGAATGCGCCAGTTCCACCAGCTGGCTCTAGGACCGTCTTTCCCGCAAGTGGGCCAAGTACCTTTTCAATCTGCGCAACTAGTTCTAGTGCAAGGGATTTTGGAGTGTAGTACTGCTCTTTACCGGTAACCCGAGTGTTCCCCAATTTTGCTGCAGGAAGGGTTTCGGTAGGCATTACTCAAGGCTAACAAGCATTTGAAGGCTTATGGCAGTTGGCCAAAAGCTATGAGCAATCTTGAGTTACCAGAAGACTGCTAGGACTACGTTCAGGAAGGTTAGCCCACCAATGGTCCCTAGGATGCTTCCGGATACTGGTTTCTTCTTGCGATTTAGCATCACAAGAACTACCACGATCAGGGCAACAACTGTCTTGATCGCGATTTTGCTGTGATCAAGATCGTAGCCACCACCAAGACCGAGCTCCCATTCACGAACTCCAACTAGGAGAAGGCCTGTAATTAGTGCTGTCCAAGCACCGTGAACCATGGCCGGAAGAATCTCGGCGGTCTTTGCGCGCAGGGCTTTGATTTGGACCAAAAAACCACCGAATAGGGCCGATAGGCCAACTAGGTGTAGGACAACAAGAAAACTTTTTATGATTCCAGCAAGCTCAAGCATGATTTCCCCTTCGTTACTTAAAGGATAATCGCTTCATCGTGATTGCGGCTTCAACCGCCTCGGCACCTTTATCTTCTTTTGACCCTGGAAGACCAGCACGATCGAGAGCCTGCTGTTCATTGGCTACAGTCAACAGCCCAAAACCAATTGGCACCGAAGTATCTAGCTGAACTCTGGTAAGACCACTGGTTGCTGCATCGCAGACGTAGTCAAAGTGAGGAGTATCGCCCTGAATTACAACACCAAGGGCAATTACAACTTCTGCACCATTTTTGATTGCCATTTGTGCTCCAAGTGGAAGCTCAAATGCACCTGGCACTCGAATGATCTTGTAGTCAGTGTTTCCCGCAGCCTTTAGCGCACGTTCCGCTCCGGCCAGAAGGCCATTGGTGATTACTTCGTGCCAGCTGGTGACAACTACTGAAACTTTAATTCCAGCTGCTTCGATTGCTATTTTTGGGGCGCCGTTACCGCTCATCTCTGTCCAATTCTGGAATCATATGACCCATTTTTTCTCGCTTGGTTTCCATGTATTCAACGTTCTCATCTTGCTGACCCACAACAATAGGGACGTACTCGTTCACAACTATTCCAGCAGCCTCGAGTGCTTCAATCTTGGCTGGGTTATTGCTCATCAGTCGAACGCTCTTAATACCTAGATCTCCAAGTATCGAAACAGCAGCGCCGTATTCCCTTGCCTCACTTGGAAGACCAAGAGCAAGGTTGGCTTCAACTGTGTCCATTCCCTCATCCTGCAAGGCGTAGGCCTTGAGCTTATTCAAGAGCCCAATTCCTCGACCTTCTTGACCACGAAGGTAAATTACAACCCCACCCTTTGGGTCAGTTGCAATCTTGTCGAGGGCGAAATCGAGTTGCGGACCGCATTCACACTTTTTAGAACCGAAAGCTTCTCCCGTGATGCACTCGCTGTGCATTCTCACCAATACGTCCTCGTGCCTTGGCTCACCGGCAATAATCGCAACATGCTCCGCGGTTGTCTTGGTGTCGTAGTAGCCACGGACCTTAAAGGACCCGTGCGTGCTTGGCATCTTGGCCTCAGCCTCGAACCTGATTCGACTTACCGAGTCATCGCTCGGGATTGGTTCAGATACTTCGCGGTAGTCAAAGATCTGTCCGATGCTAATAACCGGGAGGCCTTCTTTTGCCCCAACTTCTTGAAGCTCTGGAAGACGCATCATCGAGCCATCTTGAGAAACCATCTCGGCAATTACTCCAACTGGAGTAAGGCCTGCAAGTTTTAGAAGATCCACCGTTGCTTCAGTGTGTCCTGGTCTTCCAAACACACCGTCTGGGTGAGCTCGAAGAGGAATAACGTGACCTGGACGAATTAGATCCTCTGGCTGAGAACTAGTGTCAGCAAGGATTCGCAAGGTGTGGGCTCTGTCTGCAGCACTGATTCCGGTTGTGACGCCGGAGGCTGCATCAACTGAAACCGTGTACTGGGTACGGTAGCGATCTTGATTGTTGTTGGTCATTAATGGAAGCTCTAAGCGGTTGGCCAAAGATTCGGACATCGGTGCACATAGGAACCCTGAGGTGTGATTCACCATCCAGGAGATCCATTCGGGTGAGGCAAACTGGGCGGCCATGATCGCGTCGCCTTCGTTCTCACGATTGCGGTGATCTACTACCAGCACCGGCTTTCCAGCTTTCAGTGTTTCTAGTGCCTGTTCTATGGTTGCCAGATTCATTTCTGACTCCTTGCCTCTATTAGTTTCTCAATGTGCTTTGCCAAGATATCTGCCTCAACGTTTAACTTTGCGCCAACTCCTTTTTGACCAAGGGTGGTAAGGCGCAAAGTTTCAGGTATCAGACTCAGTGAAACAACATCACCAGAGATGTCGTTTACGGTAAGGGACACACCGTCAAAAGTGATTGAACCCTTGTGAACAACATACTTAGCTAGCTCACTTGGAATTCTTACCCTTACTACCTCCCAGTTAGCACTTGGCTCCCTGGAAATAATTTCTCCAACTCCGTCCACGTGACCTTGCACCACGTGACCTCCGAACCTGCCAGCCCCAGACATGGCCCGCTCAAGATTTACCTTGTCGCCAACAGCGATTCCGCGAAGGCTGGTTCTATTGAGTGTCTCTTGCATAACATCGGCAACAAAGCCATCAGCTGTCAATTCAGCCGCCGTTAGGCAGGTGCCATTGACGGATATCGATTCACCTTGAGATAGATCTGATCGAACTAGCTCTCCGCTAACTTGCAATCTGATGCTGTCGCCCAGGTCTTTTACCTCTGAAATAGTGCCAAGTTCTTCGACTATGCCTGTAAACATCAGCTTCTCCCTATTGGTTTCGCGATGATCTGAATATCTGATCCAAGAGGATTAATCTCCAAAAACTCAATCTCTTTCGCGTCTTGAATGGAAGGAACGTCAATTGATCCAATGGCGAGCTTGTCGCCGCCAAGCAATTTTGGAGCCAGGTAAATGACAAATTCGTCTACTAGATCCATTTGAACAAATCGACTTGCAAGAGTTGGCCCACCCTCGACCAAAACATGCTTGATTCCTTTTTCGTAAAGCTCGCTTAGTGCACCATGTATTGATTGTGTTTTCAAGGTAAGTGTTTCTGCATCGTCATTGAACACACGAAGCTCTGCTGGTAACTCTCGCTCGCCAAGCACAACTCTTAGTGGTTGCTGATCAAAGAGCGAACCGTCTGGTTTTCTTGCCGTTAGTTCTGGGTCGTCGATGAGTGCAGTGCCGGTTCCGACCAAGATGGCATCGACTTCCGATCTTCTTTGGTGAGCGTCTTTTCTAGATTCTTCGCCGCTGATCCATTTACTAGATCCATCTTGGGCAGCCGCGCGACCATCGATACTGCTTGCCCACTTCAAGGTAACAAACGGTCTTTTGTTTTTTGCTGCCGTTAGCCAAATTCTTGATTGCTGATCAGCTTTGTCAGCATGAAAACCAGAGATTACTTCAATTCCTGCACTACGCAGTGTTTCTGCACCACCGCTTGACTGATCGCCTGGATCTGAAGAAGCAAACACAACTTTGCTAACCCCTGCTTTAATAAGAGCCTGTGAGCACGGACCAGTTTTGCCGGTGTGATTGCATGGCTCTAAAGTGACAATCGCAGTTGACCCTTGAGGAAGTTTGGATTCGCCCTTGAGAGCAGAGTTGATTGCAACAACTTCGGCATGATCTGTTCCAGACCCCTTGTGATATCCCTCGCCGATTAGTTGGCCTTCAGCATTTAAAATCACTGCGCCTACTTGTGGGTTTACTCCTGTGATTGGTCCCTTTAGGGCAAGCTCGAGCGCGCGAATCATCGCATCATCGAGGCTTAGCTTGGACATGTTTCTACCCTTGTTCGAATGAAGAACCTCGGGGCAGCGAAATGGGAAAGTAGAGTCAGCCGAATTGGCGTTAAAACGCCAACGACTAACCCTAGGTTCTTCTCCCATCCGGACTTTAACCGTCGGCTCTGGAATTTCACCAAATCAACCGAATTAGAACTTTTTCAAGATCTGATTCGGGTCGCGGGCTTTACCGCCGGCTCAGATTTTCACTGACCCCGAAGAACGTTGTTGCGTTTCTATCCTTACAGATAACTAGAAATAGTGCCCAAAAATTTCCTGGGCTCTCAGCTAACTCCTAGGAATAAAGCCAATTTTGTCGTAAACGCTAGCCAAAGTGGCCTCGGCCAGTTCGTTGGCACGCGAGGAGCCAGAGGATAACAAGCGATCTAGCTCGTCGGTGTTCGCAAGTAACTCGGTAGCCCGTTGCCTAATTGGTTCGATAACCGAAATTACTGCATCGGCAACTTCCGACTTTAGGTCTCCGTAACCTTTGCCAGCAAAGACTGCTTCCAAATCCTTTACCGACTTTCCTGAGACGGCCGAATAGATTCCAAGCAGATTTGAAACTCCTGCTTTGTTTTCTGCGTCAAATCTAATCTCGCTATCGGCATCGGTTACAGAACCTTTGATCTTTTTTACCGTCACGCTGGAATCATCCATAATGTTGATGGTTCCTTTTGGTTCGTTTGATTTAGACATCTTTGCAGTCGGGTTCTGCAGGTCATAAATCTTCGCAGTTTCTTTCAAGATGTGAGCTTCGGGAACAGTAAATGTCTCGCCAAATCTGGAATTGAATCTCATGGCTAGATCTCTGGTTAGCTCAAGGTGTTGTCTTTGGTCTTCTCCAACAGGCACCTTCTTGGGCTGATAAAGCAATATGTCCGCAGCCTGCAAGATTGGGTAGGTGAATAGCCCAACCGATGCTGAATCGCTTTCGGCTTTTTGCGACTTGTCTTTGAACTGAGTCATGCGACCAGCTTCACCAAACCCGGTTATGCAATTGAGCACCCAGGCAAGTTGCGCGTGAGCTGGAACCTGGGACTGAATAAACAAAGCTGATTTGCTTGGGTCAATGCCGGCTGCAATATATTGCGCAGCGGTTCGGCGAGTGTTTTCAAGAAGTTGCTTCGGGTCTTGGGGTACGGTGATGGCGTGCAGGTCGGCAATCATGTAATAGGCGTTGAATTCTTCTTGCATCGCAACCCAGTTATTCAATGCCCCCAGATAGTTTCCTAGATGCAGAGAATCGGCAGAAGGCTGCATGCCACTTAGAAGATTTGCTTTGCTCACCTTAGATAGCGTATTCCACAGTTACCGGAGAATGGTCAGTCCAGCGCGCGTCATAACTTGGCGCCCTGTGTACTTTGTACTTTCCAGACACCTTCGCAAGCGCTGGAGTTGCTAGGTGGTAGTCAATTCTCCAGCCGGCATCGGTATCAAAAGCCTTACCGCGATAGGACCACCAGGTGTATGGACCAGGCTTGTTCGGGTGGACAGCTCGACCTATGTCGACCCAGCCCTGCTTATCCATCAAGGTATCGAAGTAGGCACGCTCTTCAGGTAAGAAGCCAGCATTTTTAATGTTGCCTTTCCAGTTCTTGATATCCAACTCGGTGTGACCAACGTTTAGATCCCCAACCACCAAAGCCAAAGCTTGCTCTTTGGTGAGCTTTGCCATGCGAGCTTGCATGGCTTCTAGAAATTTGTATTTTTCAACCTGCTTGGGTGTGTCCACTTCACCAGAGTGAACGTAGCAACTTACAACTGTGACCTGCTTGCTACCGATTTTGTAAACCCCTTCAAGCCAGCGTCCTGCTGAATCAAAGTCTTTGGCGCCGAGTGCAACTTTAGACGCGACCGCGGGAACTTTGCTTACTAGTGCGACGCCGGCTCGTCCTTTGGCGGATGCCTCGTCGTGCAGGATGTGCCACTTGCCACCGTTGATTGCAAGTCCACCGTGCTCATCGAACAACTCATCCAAGTCAGCTCGGCTAGCTCTAACTTCTTGCAAAGCTAAAACATCAGCGGTGGATTTTTTAATCCAGTCACCCATACCGTTGCGAAATGCCGCACGCACACCGTTGACGTTGATTGTTGCAACTTCAAATGATTTTTTGGTGGGCACTAAAAGCTCACTAAGACTGCGTCACCTTGAACTTTGACAGTTATCTTTCCTAAGGCACGCTGGGCAGGACCTTTGATCACAGATCCGTCGTCCGCGTTGAAAACTGAAAAGTGAACTGGGCATTCAATTTCAGAGTCCATCACCGTGCTCATTACAGCTTTGTCGTGGGTACACTCTGCACTAAAACCCCGGAAGACATCCTGTGAGGGGTGAGTGATCAAAATAGGGGTTCCGGAAACATCGAATTTCTTTCCAGAACCCACAGGAATATCAGTTGTCTTGCAAACCTCTACTGCCACCACCGCGTTCTCAGCAGGAGCCTCGGATTCAGTTGCGCCTGGCGTGGCTGTTCCTTGCGGAGTGCACGCTGCCAAAGCAGTTACCGCAGATACTCCAACGGCGGAGGCGATTACTGCGCGACGGGAGACCATTACGGTCTGCCCTTCAGAATTGCCTGCTTAACTTCGGCAATAGCTTTTGTCACCTGAATTCCCCGAGGACATGCTTCGGTGCAGTTAAAGGTAGTTCGGCAGCGCCAGACACCTTCCTTATCGTTCAAGATGTCGAGCCTAAGCTCCGCTCCCTCATCGCGGGAATCGAAGATGAAGCGGTGGGCGTTGACGATAGCAGCTGGGCCAAAGTACTGTCCGTCGGTCCAGAACACTGGGCAGCTTGTGGTGCAGGCGGCACACAAAATGCACTTTGTAGTGTCGTCGTAGCGCTCTCGCTGCTCCGGAGACTGCAGTCTTTCTTTCTCCGGGTTTGCGCCAGCTATCAAGAAAGGGTTGATGTCGCGGTAGGCCTTGTAGAAGGGCTCCATGTTGACAATCAAGTCTTTTTCAACTGGCAGACCCTTGATTGGTTCTACGTATATTGGCTGCGTGATGTCTAGATCCTTGATCAGAGTCTTGCAAGCCAAACGGTTTCTTCCGTTGATTCGCATAGCGTCCGAGCCACAAACACCGTGGGCGCAGGACCTGCGGAAAGTAAGTGATCCATCGATTTCCCACTTAATCTTGTGCAGTGCATCTAGAACACGATCGGTTCCATACATAAGTACGTCGTAGTCAACCCACTTAGCTTCTTCGCTGGTCTCCGGGTCAAAGCGGCGAACCATGAGAGTCACCATAAATGATGGAATCTCGGCAATTTCCTTAACGCTCTCGACCATTAGTACTTACGCTCCATCGCTGGGTAGTTGGTAACAACCACAGGTTTCCAGTCAACCCGGATGTCTTCCCCTGGCTTGGTTGGAACAACCTTGGTTTTGTATGCCATGGAGTGAACCATGAAATCTTCATCGTTTCTGGTCTCGTAATCCTCACGGAAGTGACCACCGCGGCTTTCGCGGCGCTCGCGAGCGGTCATAACCAAAACCTCTGCAAGATCAAACAAGAAACCAAGTTCGATTGCTTCCAGCAGGTCAGTGTTGAATCTCTTGCCGCGGTCTTGAACTGCGATGTTTTCGTAGCGCTTTCTAAGCTCAGTTATCTTGTCTAGAGCTTCGTTGAGAGAATCTTCGGTCCGGTAAACCTGGGCGTTTTTGTCCATGGTTTCCTGCAGTTCTTTTCTCAAAACCGCAATCTTTTCGGTTCCGGTTGAGTTTCTTGTTACCGATAGCAAGATCTCAACCTGAGCTGTCGCGTTTTCAGGAACAGGAACGAAATCCGCATCCTTGGCATACTCAACCGCGTAGATTCCAGCGCGCTTACCGAAAACATTAATGTCTAGTAGCGAGTTGGTACCTAAACGGTTCGCTCCGTGCACCGAAACACAAGCGCACTCACCAGCAGCGTATAGACCTGGCACCACAGTGTCGTTGTCGCGAAGCACTTCGGTCTTGATGTTGGTTGGAATTCCACCCATTGCATAGTGTGCAGTTGGGAAAACTGGAACCGGTTCGGTGTAAGGCTCAACACCAAGGTAGGTTCTTGCAAACTCGGTGATGTCTGGAAGCTTGGCGTCAATAACTTCTGGCGGAAGATGCGTTAGATCTAGCAAAACGTAATCCTTGTTTGGACCCGCGCCTCTGCCTTCACGAACCTCGTTCGCCATGGCACGTGCAACCATGTCGCGTGGGGCAAGGTCTTTAATGGTCGGCGCGTAACGCTCCATGAATCTTTCACCCGAAGCGTTTCTCAAAATCGCACCTTCACCACGGGCAGCCTCTGAAAGCAAGATACCAAGACCAGCAAGACCGGTCGGGTGGAACTGGTAGAACTCCATGTCTTCTAGGGGAAGACCCTTTCGCCAAATGATTCCAACACCATCGCCTGTGAGGGTGTGAGCATTAGATGTTGTCTTGAAGATCTTTCCAAAACCACCGGTAGCAAAAACAATCGACTTACCCTGGAAAACGTGCAGGTCACCAGTAGCTAGCTCGAAGGCCACAACAGCTGCTGGGCGCTCAACGCCATCAACCTCGTTCATCACTAGGTCAAGAACGTAGAATTCGTTGAAAAACTCAATGCCGAGCTTTACGCAGTTTTGGTAAAGAGTCTGCAAGATCATGTGTCCGGTGCGGTCGGCGGCGTAGCAAGAACGTCTAACCGGAGCTTTTCCGTGATCTCTGGTGTGACCACCAAAACGGCGCTGATCAATCTTGCCATCGGGGGTTCTATTAAATGGCAGTCCCATGTTCTCTAAATCGATAACTGCCTGGACTGATTCTTTGGCAAGAATCTCAGCAGCATCTTGATCAACTAGGTAGTCGCCACCTTTTACGGTGTCGAAGGTGTGCCACTCCCAGCTGTCTTCTTCAACGTTGGCAAGTGCTGCCGCCATTCCACCCTGCGCTGCACCGGTGTGAGAGCGAGTAGGGAAAAGTTTCGAGATAACTGCGGTGCTTGCGTGAGGACCTGCTTCAATGGCAGCGCGCATTCCCGCACCACCAGCGCCAACGATTACTACGTCGTGCTTGTGAAAGTGAGTCTTTGTTGCGGTTTCGCTAGCGGGCAATTACTAGGTCCTTACTGAGCTGGGCAGAACGATGGCAGCGCTTCTAATGAAGCGCCGATAGGGCATGGGTCGAAAGTAAAGATAACTAAAGTGCCCAAAGTAACCAACGCGGCACAAACACCCCAGAGAGTAAACACCAGCGTTTTTCTGACACCTTCTCTTTCGGTGTAATCGTTGACGATGGTCCTCATACCGTTGGTTCCGTGGATCATGGCAAGCCAAAGCATTGCTAGATCCCACCACTGCCAGAACGGATCGGCCCATTTACCTGCAACGAAGGCAAAGTTAATGGCCTTGATGCCACCTTCTGGAACAACCAAGTTGGAGATCAAGTGAACAAAGATTAGAACTACTAGCGCAGCGCCAGAAACACGCATGTAAATCCAGCCGTACTTTTCCCAGTTAGCTTGCTTTTTTGACCTAGGAGAATTTGGGGTCTCGATAACTACTGACATCACCCGCTCCTAACCGAAAACATTCATAAGGTGACGGGGGGCAAAGGCAGCAAACAAGACAAACGCGGCGGCAACTACAACCCAGAACATCACATTCTGGTACTTGGCGCCTTTGCTCCAGAAGTCAATTAGAGCAATACGAATTCCATTGAAGCCGTGGTACAAAATCGCTGCGACCAGTCCAAGCTCAGCGACCCCAATAAGAGGTGTCTGATATGTAGCGATTACTACGTTGTAAGCCTCTGGCGCTACCCGGACCAAGGCGGTATCTAGAACGTGCACCAAAAGGAAGAAGAATATGGCAACACCGGTAATTCGGTGCAGCACCCAGGACCACATACCCACTTTTCCGCGGTATAAAGTGCCTGCAGGCATTGTTGGCAAGTATTGCTCCTTGGAGACGAGATGGGCTTTGGGTTAAATTCTAACCCCGAAACATTCTTGGCTATGCTCATGCACCCAAGGTGGGCTAGGGTTTTTCTTGTTATGGCAAATCCAAGAAAGCCCAAGGATCGCTTCCACGCAGTTATTCCTGCCGGGGGAGTTGGATCTAGACTTTGGCCACTTTCCAGAGCCTCCGCTCCCAAATTCCTTCACGACCTAACTGGCTCTGGTCAAACCCTGTTGCAAGATACTTGGGACAGAATTACTCCTTTAGCCTCAGCCAGCAGAACCATGATTGTCACAGGAGCCGCTCACGAGCAGGCCGTCATGACCCAAATTCCAGAACTGGACCCCAAGAACCTAGTTATTGAAGCCAGCCCAAAGGACTCAACAGCAGCCATCGCGCTCGCAGCAGCTATTTTGGCCAAAAGAGAGCCGGATGTAATCATCGGCGCCTTCGCCGCCGATCACGTGATCACAGACAGCAAGGCATTTCAAGATGCCGTGAACCAGGCCATCGAGCTAGCTGCCACGGACAAGATTGTAGTAATAGGTATAACCCCAACCGAGCCATCGGTTGGCTTTGGATACATCAAATCTGGTGACCCAATAGAGATGTCTGGGGCACCCTCGGCACTAGAGGTAGAAAAGTTCGTTGAGAAGCCAAAGTTTGAAAGAGCAAAGAAATACGTCGAGTCGGGCAAGTACCTGTGGAACGCTGGAATGTTCATTGCCCCAGCTGCTCTTTTGTTGCGTCAGCTTGCCAAGAGCGAACCCGAACTTCATGCCGCAATTTTGGAACTAGCCGCCGCTTGGGACACCGACAAAAAAGATGCCACTATTGCCAAGCTATGGCCAGGGCTGAAAAAAGTCGCCATCGATTACTCGATTGCTGAACCAGCAGCTGAAGCAGGACTCGTTGGCTTGATCCCTGGAAAGTTCAGTTGGCACGACGTTGGAGATTTTGCGGCTATCGCCGAATTGCAATCTCAGGGCAGGAAAAACAACCTTGCCGTTTTGGGCGCAGCCAGGGTTTTGTCTGATGACTCGAGCGGCATCTTGGTTAGCGAAACCAATCGCATGATTGCGATCATTGGCCTCGAGGACGTGATTATTGTGGACACCCCAGATGCGCTTTTGGTAACCAATAAAGCGAATGCTCAAAAGGTTAAAGCTTTGGTTGACTCTTTGAAAGCAACCGGCCACGACGAGATTCTCTAAACCGCCACCTTTTGTATCAATTTCATCTCGAAACGATATAGCCTCGGCGTTGCGGTGATTTACCCCCTATTTGGGCGGTTATTCTTGTCCCATAACGCGAGTTGTGAACGCCACGACTCGTACCCAAATAGGAGGAACTAAGTGAAGCTAATTTCACGCTCAAGTGCTGCTAAGGCACTAACACTGGCTGCTGTTTCAGCACTAGTGCTTTCTGGTTGTGCAGCTGCACCAGAAGAAGACGCAGGTGTAGAGCCAGGATCTGTTGATTTCCTAGCTTGTGCAGTATCTGACGAAGGAAACTGGAACGACAAGTCCTTCAACGAAGCTGTTTACACAGGTCTAGTTCAGGCAGAAACTGAACTAGGAATCACAATCAATGCTCTTGAGTCTGCAACACCTGAAGACTTCGAGCCAAACCTACAGGCAAGCGTTGACGCAGGTTGTGACCTCATCATCGGTGTTGGATTTGCTCTTGGAGATGCAATTACCAAGATCTCTGCTGAGAACCCAGACCTAAACTTTGCTTTGGTTGACTCAACTTCTGAGAGCACCAACGTAAAGGCATTGCTATTCGAAACTGCTGAGGCAGGTTTCCTAGCGGGTTACGCTTCGGCTGACTACTCAACCTCGAAGACACTAGGTACTTATGGAGGACTTCCTTTCCCTTCAGTAACTGACTTCATGACCGGTTTCTACTACGGTGCAATGCAGTGGGGCGTCGACAACGACACCGAAGTTACTGTTCTAGGTTGGGACCCAATGTCTCCAGACAACGGTGACTTCATGAACGGATTCGCACCTAACAACCCAGAAGGTCTAGCTATTGCTAAGACTCAGCTTCAGGCTGGCGCGGACGTTATTTTGCCAGTTGGTGGAAACCAGTTCACCGCTGCTCAGTCTGCAATCGATGAAATCAACCCTGACGCAGTAATGCTCGGTGTTGACGTTGACATTGCTGCTGGTAACCCAGATCTAGCGCCGTACATCTTCACATCCATTGAGAAGAGAATGACAATTGCTACCTTCGATGTAATCAAGGGTCTTGTTGATGGAGCTGCGTTTGACACAACACCATACGTTGGAACTCTTGCAAACAAGGGTGTTGGAATCACTGCATTCACTGACTTCGCCTCAAAGGTAAGCTCGGGCCTAGCTGACAAGCTAGCCGAACTAGAGGCTGGAATCATTGACGGCACCTACAAGCCAAAGGGCTAGTAGCTAAATCACTATTGAAGACCGGATGCTCCTATTGGGGCATCCGGTCTTCAATTTTTTATGTGGCAGAATAAAGTCTGACCAAAACAATTTGCACATAGGAGTGCTGGATGAAGCTAGAGCTAAAGGGAATCACCAAGCGCTTTGGTGCCCTCGTAGCTAACGACTCAATTGATTTAGTTGTTGAGTCTGGAGAAATTCACAGCTTGCTCGGTGAAAACGGAGCTGGCAAATCAACTCTTATGAATGTTCTCTACGGTCTGTATCAAGCCGACGAAGGTCAGATTCTCCTGGATGGCAAGGTTGCCAAATTCTCAGGCCCCGGAGATGCAATGGCTGCTGGCATCGGTATGGTCCACCAGCACTTTATGCTCATCCCTGTGTTCACAGTGGCTGAAAATGTTGCATTAGGTCACGAGCCAACCAACAAGCTTGGAGTTCTAGACCTGGATGCCGCAAGAGCACTTGTTAGGAAGATTTCTGATCGTTTTGGATTCGATGTTGACCCAGACGCTTTGGTTGAAGATTTACCCGTAGGTGTTCAGCAGAGAGTAGAGATCATTAAGTCTTTGGCACGCGACGCCAAAGTACTAGTGCTTGATGAACCGACAGCCGTCTTGACCCCCCAGGAAACTGACGAGCTTATGGAAATTATGCGCGGCCTTGCTAAATCGGGAACCTCAATTGTTTTCATCACCCATAAACTTAGAGAAGTTAAAGCTGTGGCCGACAAGATAACCGTTATTCGACAAGGTCGAGTTGTTGGAGAGGCCAAACCTAGCGCCGAGACAAAAGAACTCGCCAGCATGATGGTTGGGCGCGATGTCGGACTTACTGTTGAAAAAAAGTCCGCCGCGCCTGGCAAGGTGGTGCTGAACGTGAAGGACCTGTCAGTTCTGGACGATCGGGAACAGCGGGCGGTTGATCACGTAAGTTTTGAAGTTAGGGCTGGCGAGATACTCGCAATCGCGGGTGTCCAGGGGAACGGCCAAACAGAACTCGCGGAGGCGATATTGGGCCTTCGAGGACTCCACTCTGGCACTGGAGATATTTCAATTTCAGGATCAAGCGTTCGAGGAAAATCGGTTAGAACAATTCTAGAGAGAGGGGTCGGTTACGTCCCAGAGGATCGTCAAAAAAACGGACTAATTTCAGATTTTTCCATCGCGGAAAACCTAATGCTAAATGGCTCATTCACTAAGCCATTTGCAAAGGGGTTGGGAATTGCGTTTGGCACCAGAAACCGAATAGCTGACGAACTCGTTAAGGAATTTGATGTTAGGACAACATCTGCACAGACTTCTGCGGGAAAGCTCTCTGGGGGAAATCAGCAGAAGGTAGTTCTTGCCAGAGAGCTGTCGAGAGAAGTGGAGTTGTTAGTTGTTTCTCAGCCAACTCGTGGAGTGGATGTTGGTTCTGTGGAATTCATTCACGAACGCCTGGTTGAAGAAAGAAACAGCGGTAAAGCAGTCCTACTTATCTCTACAGAACTGGATGAAGTTTTGGCACTCGCCGATCGAATTGCCGTGATGTATCGAGGCAAAATTGTTGGAATTGTCAATGCCAATACCGATAGAGCAAAGCTTGGCCAGATGATGGCGGGTGTAGCGGCATGAGTGAGAGTACAAGAAAAGAACCAATCAACTGGAATGCAGCACTCAAGGAAATTCTCTCCGGTGGAATAACACGAACTGTAATGTCTGTGATTCTGGGCTTTGCCGTTGGTGCGTTTTTCATGATTATTTCTAACAAAGAATTTCTTCAAAGCGTTGGCTATTTCTTCGCAGACCCATTAGCTAGCTTGCGTGCGGCAGGAGATGTTGTTGGCGCAGGCTACGGGGCGTTATTTAAGGGTTCAATTTATAACGCCAGCGCTGCAACCTTTGACGGCGCCATTCGGCCCCTAACCGAAACGCTAAGGCTTGCAGGTCCACTGATCGCTGCTGGACTTGGTATCGGCCTTGGTTTCCGAGTGGGACTATTCAACATTGGCGGAACTGGACAACTAATTTCTGGTCTAATCTGGGCAACATTTGTGGCGACTCGAATAGAGCTTCCACCGGTCATTCACTTCGTCGTTGCTATAGCTGCCGCAATAGTTGGCTCAGCGATAGTAGGTGCGTTCGTAGGTTTTCTCAGAGCGCGCACAGGGGCTAATGAAGTAATCACAACGATTATGTTGAACTACATAATCATTAGCTTCTTCAACTTTTTGCTTTTGGATAACAACTTGCTGCAAGGCGCTACAGCTGGTGGGCACACCAAGTCTGATCCTGCTTTCGAAACTGCAAAACTTCCAGGACTGCTCGGTGAGAATTTTGCGCTCAACCTGGGATTTGTCTTGTCTATTGTGGCCGTAGTTGTCTACTGGTGGCTGATGGAGAGATCAACAATTGGGTTTAGGCTCCGGGCAGTTGGCTTCAATGCATCGGCGGCAAAAACCGCCGGCATCAACGTTGAGGGAACTTATATTCTTGCCCTGGGTCTATCGGCCGCCTTTGTTGGAATAGCCGCTGCTAATCAAGCTTTATCTTCAACCGGTGGTGTTACACCAACTACCCACGCTGGTATTGGTTTTGATGCCATAACCGTTGCGCTTCTTGGTGGATCAACAGCTTCGGGCGTATTACTGGCTGGGCTATTGTTCGGTGCCTTCAAAGCTGGATCATCGGCTATTCAGATTGAAGGAATTTCTCCTGACGTGCTCGGCATTGTCCAAGGTGCGATTGTTTTGTTCATTGCTGCCCCACCTTTGATTAGGGCAATCTTCCGTCTTCCGCCGCCGCAGACTACGACGATGCTGAGTGCCTTAAAGTCGAAGTTTTTTAGTCGAGGAGGAAAATAATGGCCACTGAGACTAAAAAGGAAGTTCGCGAGTCCTGGAAGACACCAACTGTCATGGGCTCCATAGCCGCCGTGATTTTTATTTTCTTTGGAATCCTCGGTAAATCTGAAATTGTTTCATTCGAACTAACTGGAGTAAGAGAAGCAGTTCAGCTGCCTTACCTCGATATCTCTTCTAGTGCCTTGGGAACTGTGGCTGGAATCATCTTGCTTGCCATAACTGGATATGTGGCATGGCAGGTGAGTAGAAACATACGAGCATCTATTTGGTTCTCGTTGCTTTTTGGCGCTATTGCACTTGTGGCGCTTTTGGGTTGGCTTGCTGCCGGTGCTGCAGTTCCAGTGGCTTTCATATTGGGCTCAGCATTGGTCTTGGCAGTACCAATCATGCTTGGCGCAATGGCCGGAGTAATGAGTGAGCGAGTCGGAGTTGTGAACATTGCAATTGAAGGTCAGCTGCTAACTGGCGCTTTTGTTGCATCCGTGGTCAGCACGCTTACTGGCAATCAGATTATCGGCATTGTCTCCGCCATGGTTACGGCAGCCCTGTTTTCAGCAGTGCTTGCAGTATTTGCAGTGCGCTTTTTGGCCCAGCAAATCATCGTTGGTGTAGTTCTAAACGTTCTGGCGATAGGAATAACAAACTTCCTTTACCAGCAGTGGGTAACCGAGGATGAGTCCGCGACCAATAGCCCAGGCACTCTTCCAATCATTCACGTACCGTTTCTTGGGGATATTCCAATTATCGGACCAGTTCTATTTCAAAACAGAATCACTGTTTTTCTTGCCATTGGAATTGTGATCGTTTTGTGGTTTGTTCTTTTCAAGACCAAATTAGGTCTGCGTGCAAGAGCCGTTGGAGAGAACCCTTTAGCTGCAGACACAGTTGGCATCAACGTCTCTCGAACTAGATTCTGGTGGGTAACACTTGGCGGGCTTTTGGCCGGTCTTGGAGGGGCAGCACTAACTGTTGGTAGTTCAGGATCATTCGGGCGTGAAATGTCCGGCGGATTAGGATTTATCGCTTTGGCCGTTGTTATCTTGGGACGCTGGCACCCAGGATATGCCACGGCAGCAGCGCTGCTATTTGGCTTCTCAATTATTTTGAGAATCTGGGCCAATCAAGTTAGCCCAGGTATTCCTACGAACTTCATCACCATGGTCCCGTACCTTGTAACGCTAATTGCCGTAGTTGGATTCGTTGGTCGATCCAGACCACCGGCCGCTGACGGTATTCCGTACGTGAAGGGTTAGAAGATGCAAATCGACTGGGAGTTACTTCGCAAAGAAGCTATTGCGGCCATGCAAAAAGCGTACGTTCCGTATTCAAAGTTTCCAGTCGGAGTTGCAGCGCTGACTGAAGACGGTCGAATAGTTTCGGGCTGCAACATCGAGAATGCTTCGTATGGTGTTACTTTGTGTGCGGAGTGCTCCATGGTTAGCGACTTGTTTAGAACCGGCGGAGGCAGGCTAGTTGCCTTTTACTGCGTCGACAAGCACAACAATATCTTGATGCCATGTGGCAGATGCCGTCAGCTGCTTTACGAACACTCTGCACCTGGAATGTTGCTAGAAACTGTTTCAGGCATCAAGACCATCGATGAGGTTATTCCAGACGCCTTTGGTCCTAGAGATCTGGATGCTAGAGCTTGAGCACTTTCGATGCCGTTGACCTGATTATTTCGAAACGAGAAAAACAGGAGCTTTCTAAAGAAGCTATTGACTGGCTAATCGAGAACTACACCGCTGGCGTCATTGCCGACGAGCAAATGTCAGCTATGGCTATGGCCATCTTGCTAAACGGCATGAATGGTCGCGAGATTAAAGACCTAACCATGGCCATGATTGCATCGGGAGAAAGACTCAACTTTGAATCCCTCGGTGTTCCAACCACAGACAAGCATTCCACGGGTGGAGTTGGCGACAAGATCACTTTGCCACTTGCACCACTGGTAGCAGTATTCGGCGTCGCCGTTCCCCAACTATCTGGTCGAGGCCTAGGTCACACCGGGGGAACTCTAGACAAACTCGAATCAATTCCTGGCTGGCGTGCAAATCTATCGAACGAAGAGATGACCAGACAACTTGCTGAAGTAGGTGCAGTTATTTGCGCCGCAGGATCAGGTTTAGCTCCTGCAGATAAGAAGCTTTACGCGCTGCGTGATGTGACTGGGACTGTAGAGGCAATTCCATTGATCGCTTCTTCAATCATGAGCAAGAAAATTGCCGAAGGAACTGGTTCTCTTGTTTTGGACGTGAAGGTTGGCTCTGGCGCATTCATGAAAGACTTTGCCAGAGCAAGGCAACTTGCCGAGGTTCTAGTGCAGCTTGGAAAAGATGCTGGTGTGAACACCTCAGCGCTACTAACTGACATGTCGACACCACTTGGCCTAAAAGTTGGCAACGCACTTGAAGTTGAGGAGTCTGTTGAAGTGCTGGCTGGCGGTGGACCATCCGACGTTATCGAGATAACTGTTGCTCTTGCTACCGAGATGCTCAATCTTGCAGGAGTAAAAGACGTCGATGTTGCGGCTGCCTTGAAAGATGGTCGTGCGATGGATAAGTGGCGCGCGATGATAAGCGCACAGGGCGGAGACCCCGATGCCAAGTTGCCAGTAGCCAAAGAAACTCAAACTGTGTTGGCTGAATCTGACGGCGTCATTTCCGAGCTAGACGCACTAGCTGTTGGCCTTGCTTCCTGGAGGCTTGGTGCCGGCAGGGCCAGAAAGGAAGACCCGGTTCAGTTTGGAGCAGGGGTTACTTTGCACGCTCAACTTGGCGACACTGTCAAAAAGGGTGCTCCGCTGTATACATTGCATACCGATGAACCAGGCCGCTTTGCCCGTGCGGGCGAGACCATCGCGAAAGCTTATAAAATTGAGGCTCAAGCTCAAGTGACGCGAAAGCTGATACTTGATCGAATTTCAAACTAGTTGCTTTGACAAGGAAAAACCATAATGGCCACAAACATCAAGGCACTGCCTAAAATCTCTTTACATGATCATCTAGATGGTGGCCTAAGACCCCAGACCATGATTGATTTGGCAGACAAGGTCGGCCACAAACTTCCAACTACTGACGCAACCGAGTTGCGAGAGTGGTTTTTTGAATCCGCAGACTCAGGTTCACTTGAGCGCTACCTAGAAACTTTTGATCACACCACTGCAGTAATGCAGACCGCAGAGGGTCTATCCCGAGTTGCAAAAGAGTTTGTTCTTGATTTGCATGACGATGGCGTGATCTACGGTGAAGTGCGTTGGGCTCCGGAGCAGCACCTTTCAAAGGGCCTAACTCTGGACGAAACAGTAGAGGCCGTTCAAGATGGTCTTGAGCAGGGAATGTCGGAAGTTGAAGCCGCCGGAGGATTCATTAGAACCGGACAGCTTGTTACTGCCATGCGTCAAAACAATCGCGGAATGGAAATTGCGGAGCTAGCTGTTCGCCACCGCGATAACGGCGTTGTTGGATTTGATATCGCTGGACCAGAAAAAGGCTTCATGCCGGTCAATCACAAAGCTGCGTTCGAATACCTTGCCGAGCAATTATTTCCTGTGACAGTTCACGCTGGAGAAGGCGACGGTGTTGAAAGCATCAGGGACGCAATCGTCTCCGGTAGGGCGCTTCGACTAGGACACGGTGTTCGGTTGATCGAAGATGTTATGTTCTCTCGCGCTGAGGGTGACACTGATGTTGTTGTGCTTGGAGAAGTAGCTGAGTGGGTTCATGACCGCGGCATCGCCTTGGAGCTCTCGCCATCGTCAAACTTGCAAACCGGTGCCATTTCTATGCTTGGTGAGACTCTTGCGGATCACCCGTTTGATATCTTGTACGAACTTGGCTTCAAGGTCACGGTCAACACTGACAACCGCCTTATGTCTAGAACCACACTTACCAGGGAGCTTGAGCTTCTAATGAGCACTTTTGGTTACTCATTGGCGGATCTAGAGCAGTTCCAGCTAAATGCTGCCGAGGCATCTTTCCAGGCCCTTGATGACCGCGAAGAACTTATCGACATGATTAGCGAGGGTTTCGCTAAGGCTTAGCGGGACTATTTAAGGCAATGCACTAGAGGTATAGGCTCTTTGAATGTCACTTCCAAACCCTGGCGAAAGCGCAAGAACTGAGATAAACCGTCTCAAGCAGCGCTCAGTTTCTGATCGCGATGCGATGTATGAGATCTTGGACTCGACTATTTTGTGCCACATCGGTTACGTAGAAAGCGGACAGCCCTTTGTATTGCCCTATGCATTTGTGCGAGATGGTGACCGAATCCTTATTCACGGCTCTTCTGGAGCCAGGTTTATGCGAGAGCTGGCTAAAGGGGCACCGACTTGCATCACGGTTACAAAACTTGATGGTCTAGTTCTTGCTCGAACAACTTTTGATTCGAGCATGAACTATCGCTCGGTAGTAATTCTTGGAACCGCCGAGGAAGTCACTGGAGATAACAAGAATGAACTACTGGAAAAACTAAGTGACGGTCTAGCGCCAGGACGAACTCTTGAGGTCAGAAAATCCACTAACAAAGAGCTAGCTGCAACCACACTGCTCTCAATATCCCTTGCAGAGGCATCGGTAAAGATTCGTTCCGGTATGCCACAAGACGATGAGGGGAGTGGAACGGGTGTATGGTCTGGGGTTATTCCACTTCATCTAGTTGCCGGCGAACCCATTCCGGCCGACGAAGAATCACAAAATCTCCCGATCCCACAAAGCGTAAAAGAATTTAGAGCTAACCCCAAGGCTTAGTTCAGTATTTCCCTCATCGCTGCTTCCAAATCAGCAAGAAGCTCTTTGGAATGTGCTTCGCTATCCGAAACTGCCTGAAGGTAACACTTAAGCTTTGCTTCGGTCCCCGAAGGCCTGACAATCACAGTTCGTCCGTCCTTGAGCTTGAACCTCAGTGCATCGGTTGCGGGTAGCAAACCAGAGCCCTGGCTCATGTCCTCAAAAACCGCATCTACGCCGGCTATTTGTGCCGGAGGATTGGTTCGAAGTTTATTCATTAGGTTGGTGATCACGGTCAAGTCAGTTACGCGAATGGAAATCTGCCCAGTAGAGAAGTAGCCATAGCGCTGCATTAGCTTCTCAAGTTGGTCTCCAAGGGTGTAGCCCTGATTGGCCAGCGCGGAGGCGATGTCGGCGACAATCAGCGCAGCTGAAAGGCCGTCTTTGTCTCGCACCTGAGCCCAGTCAACGCAGTACCCAAGCGCTTCCTCGTAACCAAAAATTAAGTTTGGAACCCGACTAACCCATTTGAAGCCAGTAAGCGTCTGCTCGAAACCAAAACCGTAATGCTCTGCAACTTTGCCCAAGGCCGAGCTAGAAACAATCGAGCAGGCAAGAGATCCACTTAGACCTTCGCGCGATGCCCTAGCTGCCATCTCTTCGCCAAGAATTAAACCGAGCTGATCTCCAGTTAGTTGTTGATAGCTACCATCAGAGTTTTTAAAAGCAACTGCCAAACGATCGGCGTCTGGATCATTGACCAAAACTAAGTCGGCATTTTGACTTGCAGCGGTGGCCATTGACTCGTCCATGGCACCTGGTTCTTCTGGATTAGGAAACGAAACAGTTGGGAACTTGCCATCGGGCTGTTGCTGCGAAAGAACTTGTGCTGGCTCGGCTAACCCCGAAAGCTTAAAGATCTCTTGGATAAAGCTGGCACCAACGCCGTGCATGGCTGAGTAAACAATCTTGATGTCTTTTCTTGTTGAGTGCTTATTCAAAAGTCCACTTACGGACTGCAAGTAACCGGATCTAACGCTTGTTGGCACTTCCACAAATGATTCAGAACGCGAAAGCGATGCAACCGAGCCAGACTTGGCAAATTCGTCAATGTGTTTTGCAATTTCCAAATCCATTGGAGAGATTATCTGCGATCCGCTGAAGTCGTAGACCTTGTAGCCATTATCACCCGGTGGATTATGTGAAGCGGTAACCATCACCCCTGCGGAAGCTCCTAAATTTCTCACTGCATAGGCAACCAGTGGGGTTGCGGCAAGTTCTGAAAATAGGTGAGCCCTAATTCCAAAGCCCGCAAAAATCTGAGCCGAGTCTTTGGCGAAGACGTCGGAGTTTTTTCTCGCGTCGTAACCGATCACTACGCTTGGGTCATCGAAGTTTTCCTTGAGGTACTTTGAGATTCCGGCTGCGGCCTGGGCCACCAAGACTCGGTTCATACGGTTCGGGCCAGCGCCCAGTAGACCCCGAAGGCCTGCCGTCCCAAAGCCAATTCTTTGGCCAAATCGGTCGGCTAGGGCCGCTTCATCAGATGAAGATATGAGCTTTTCGAGCTCGGCAACGGTTTCCGCATCAGGATCTTGAGCGATCCAGCTGCGTGCTTGTTGAATCAGAGTTTCTAGCTGGGTCATATCTTTTTGATGATTGCTGCAAGCAAAGCGCTAATTCGTGGCTCTGCTTCACGTCCGGCCTCAAGCACCTCAGCGTGAGACAGAGGAGTCTTTTGGATTCCAGCTGCGAGATTCGTCATAAGAGAGAATCCTAGAATCTCCATTCCAGCTTGACGTGCCGCAATTGCTTCGAGGGCTGTTGACATACCAACCAGGTGACCGCCCATATGCTTTACCATTTGGACCTCAGCGGGTGTCTCATAGTGAGGTCCCGTGAACTGGGCGTAGACACCCTCATCCAAACTCGCGTCTACTGTTCTTGCGAGCTCGCGTAATCTCTTGGAGTAAAGATCGGTTAGATCAATAAAGGTTGGCCCCTCGAGTGGACTTGAGGCGGTTAGGTTAATGTGATCGCTAATCAATACTGGTGTCCCAGGTTTCCAAGTGTCTTTTATTCCACCACAGCCATTGGTCAAGATCATTGTCTTTGCTCCGGTAGCAGCTGCGGTTCGAACTCCGTGCACTACCCTTCGAACTCCGTGACCTTCATAGAAGTGAGTTCTTGCTCCAAGAACCAAAGCGTATTTTCCACTAGGAAGCTTTATCGAACGAATCGAGGCCACGTGGCCCTCTACAACAGGAGCCGAAAAGCCGATGATGTCCTTAGCTGGAACGCTGGCAACTTCTTCACCGATTAGGTCGGCAGCTTTTGCCCAGCCAGAACCGAGAGTGAGTGCGATGTCGTGAGTTTCGATTCCAGTGGCTTCACGAATCTGATCGGCAGCCTGCTTGGCTATTTCGAACGGGCTATTGCTTGGTATTTCTAGTGGATTAGTCATGGTTTTCAGTCTAGCTGTAGGGAAATGAGGCCGAATAGTTAGCTGAAGAAATAAGAGCCCAACCCTCAAATCCCAATCATTGGCGGTGGCCCAGATACCACCCAAACTTCGATTAGTCCTCGAACTCAATCAATACAGTTCCGGAGGGGACAGTTTCACCAACTGCTACCTTCACTGTTTTAACTACGCCATCGCGTGGCGAAGAAATTGACTGCTCCATCTTCATGGCTTCAAGTACCAGAAGCTGATCCCCTTCGACAACTTTGTCACCCGCTGCTACCGCAAGTTTGACCACGGTTGATTGCATTGGAGCCTTGATTGATTTGTCACTGGCACCACTTGATCCGTGATGCGAAGAGATCTTTCTTTTAGGTGCGCGGCCCCCGGTTGCGCTGCCACTTGCGCCTTGCAGCATTCTGGCAGGAAGACTCACTTCAATTCGTTTACCGTCAACTTCAACAACCACACTCTTACGAGAGAGTGAAAGCTGCTCGATTGGATCTGCCTGACCACCCCACGGCTCTAAATCGTTTACCCATTCGGTTTCTATCCAGCGGGTGTAAACACCAAATTTTCCATCGCTTGCAACAAACGCTGGGTCATTAACAATTTTGCGATGGAATGGAATGACTGTTGGCAAACCTAGAACCTGCAACTCCGCAAGCGCTCTTCTTGATCGCTCAAGCGCTTGAGTGCGATCTTTACCCGTGACAATTAGTTTTGCAATCATAGAGTCAAAGTTTCCAGAAATTGAATCTCCTGATTCAACACCACTATCGACTCGAACTCCTGGACCACCAGGAGCTCTAAACACGTGAACTGATCCAGGAGCCGGCATAAAGTTTTGCCCTGGGTCCTCGCCGTTGATTCGAAATTCGAAACTGTGGCCAACTACCTCAGGGTCCGGGTAGTCAATTAATCCACCCTCGGCAATGCGGAATTGCTCCCGCACCAGATCCAGCCCGGTTACCTCTTCTGAAACGGGGTGTTCGACCTGCAGTCTGGTATTTACTTCAAGAAAAGAAATAGTTCCGTCTTGGGCTACCAGGAACTCGCACGTGCCAGCTCCGATGTAACCCACTTCTTTAAGAATTGCCTTAGAAGACTCGTAGAGTTTTTTGGTTTGCTCGGCAGTTAGAAATGGCGCGGGGGCTTCTTCAACTAGCTTTTGGTGCCTGCGCTGTAATGAGCAGTCCCTGGTTGACACAACCACAACATTGCCGGCACCGTCTGCTAGGCACTGCGTTTCAACATGGCGAGGCTTCTCGAGATATTTCTCGACAAAGCACTCACCCCTTCCAAAGGCAGCAACGGCTTCCCTGGTTGCAGATTCAAATAGCTCGGCAACTTCTGATTCTTGGTAGGCGACCTTTATTCCTCGGCCACCTCCGCCATAGGCGGCCTTGATGGCAACCGGTAAACCGTGCTTGGCAACGAAGTCGAGGACTTCTTGGGCGTTTTCAACCGGGTTCAAAGTTCCAGGAGCTAGCGGTGCGCCAACTTTTTCGGCAACGTGCCTGGCCGAGACTTTATCGCCAAGGCGTTCAATAGCCTCCGGGGTTGGACCAATCCAAGTTAGACCAGCTTTACTAACCGCCCTTGCAAAGTCAGCATTTTCTGCCAGAAAACCATATCCGGGATGAACAGCGTCGCAATTGGACCTTTTTGCAATCGAGAGAAGCTTTTCAATCACTAAGTAAGTTTCAGCGGAGGTTGTTCCGTTTAGGGCATAGGCCTCATCGGACACTCGAACATGCAGGCTGTCGCGATCTTGATCTGCGTAGACAGCAACGGATGCTCTTCCGCTGTCTTTTGCTGCTCTGGCGATACGAACGGCGATCTCGCCACGGTTGGCGATGAGTACTTTTTTAATCAATCCGCTCATAAGACAGAATCCTATTGGCTATTGATGGCTCAAAATTGGCCCTTGGCTACAAACAATCAGCGCAAACCCTGTGATTAGCGCCAAAGACTGGTGTATTCAACTCCAAGTTCGCGGGTTAGTGCTCTAAGAACCCCAAGCGATAAGCCAACTACTGTGTGTGCGTCACCTTCGATACGTTCTATAAACGCACCGCCAATTCCATCGATGGTGAAAGCTCCTGCAACTTTCAAAGGCTCACCGATTGACACGTAAGCTTCAATTTCCGCATCTGATATGTTGGCAAAATAAACCTTGGTCGAGCTGGTTTTAGAAACCACTTTTGCCGAAGCTGGGTCTCGATTATCAATCAGACAGTGACCGCTGTGCAGGACACCATAGTTTCCTCGAAGTTGCTTCCAGCGCTCAATGGCAACTTCCGGTAGATGTGGTTTCCCAAGCGCTGATCCTTGAAACTCTAGAGCTGAGTCGCCCCCTAGAACCAGGGCACCAGAAGTCTCCGTTAAGCCAACTACCGATTTTCCTTTGGCGTCTGCAAGGTATTGAACCAGCTCGGCTGTGGAGTGGTTGGGAAAACTGTCTTTGAACTGATCCGAGAGCGCCTGCTCATCAGCGGTTGGGACAACCACCTCTGGGTCAATCCCCGCTGCTTTGAGAAGGGAATACCTAGCGGGGGAGCTAGAAGCTAGGACTAATCGGGTCACGGATAAAGACTACTTGGAGCTGTGGAACACTTGTCGAATGAGCAAAACTGAGAACTGGCAAGACCAAGTGCTTGAGCTAGAAATCGAAAAGGTCGCCCACGGTGGCATCTTCGTTGCAAGGCACGAGGGTCGAGTGGTCTTTGTTTCTCACACCGCGCCTGGGGAGAAAGTGCGCGCCAGAGTTTTTGAAGATAAGGGAGGATCATTCTGCCGCGCAGAAACAATCGAGGTACTAGACCCATCTGTCAAAAGAGTTCCCCACATCTGGAAAGAAGCAGATCGACTTGGCGCCGGCGGCGCTGAGTTTGGACACCTAGCACTGGAATACCAAAGACAGCTCAAAACCGATGTTTTGGAAGAGTCACTATCTCGGATGGCGGGTATTAATCAGCGCGTGCAGGTCATGCCTGTGCCAGGTGATGATCTCACAAATGGGCTCGGCTATCGAACAAGAATTCAACTACACGTTTCCGAAGAGGGTGTTGCAGGGCCCTATAAGGAAAGAACTCACGATGTTGTTCCAGTCAAGTCTTTGCCGCTTGCCGTTGCTGAGATCAACGAACTGGGCGTTCACCTAAAGAATTGGCAAGACGTAAAGCGTATTGAAATCTCCACTGCTTCAACCGGTGGAATTCAATGGTTTATAGATAAAAAAATCAAAGGTGACAAGAGACTTACCGAGCGAGCTCTAGGCAGAAGCTTTCGAATCTCGAGTGGGGGATTCTGGCAAGTACACAGGGGAGCAGCTGAACTACTCGCCTCCGAAATCGTTGAGCTCTCTGAAGGACTCGAGGTCGAAGCCAACAACTTGGATCTTTATGGAGGTGTTGGGCTATTTTCCGGCGCGCTCGCAACCAAGTTTGGAAAGAAGCTCAACATCACAACTGTCGAGTCATCAAAGGTGGCAACCAGCGATGCTTCTGCCAACCTGGTGGACCTAGCCAAACACAAAGCGGTAGCTGCTCCAGTTGAGGGCTTTTTAAAGCTCCAAATCAAACAAGGTCTAGAGCTAACCGGAGCAACTGTGATTCTTGATCCGCCAAGAGCCGGTGCGGGCAAACAGGTAGTGGACCAGCTGACTTTCTTGAAGCCAAAGAAAGTTATCTATGTCGCTTGCGACCCGGTCTCATTGGCCAGGGATCTAAAAACATTTTCAAATTCTGGCTACAGGGTCGAAGCTATCCGAGCGTTTGACCTCTTTCCACACACCCACCATTTCGAAACCGTAGTTAGTCTGGTACTGGAATGACAAAAGTTTCTACCGTTTCCTCAATCACAGGAAATCAAGAAGTTAGCGTGATCATTATTGATGATCACGAAGCTATTCGGCTGGCCTTGGCAACAGTATGCGAGCAGAACAATTTCAAACTGCTTGCGTCAACCGAGTCGGTAGCTGAGGCTCTTAGTTCGATTGACGGAAAATCTCCTGATGTCGCCGTTCTTGATCTTTCGCTTTCAGATGGTTCAAAAGTTGAAGAAAACGTCAAGAACTTGGTTGAAAAAGGCATTTCAGTTTTGGTTTTTAGCATCGCAGACAAAGCCCATTTAGTTAGAGCTGCACTAAAAGCAGGAGCTGCGGCCCTTGTTCCGAAATCACACAGCATGAGTGAGCTGGTTGAAGCAATCCGAATGGTGGCAGCTGGGATGCTTGTAAACAATCTTCAAACAACTGCGGCTATCGACGCCGACCAAGACTTCACAAGCGCCAAGCTATCTCCAAGAGAGCAGGAAGTGCTCTCGCTATACGCTTCCGGCCTAGCTCTAAAGCAAGTCGCTTATAGCCTTAACATCACGGTCAGCACTGCTAAGGAGCATATCGATCGAGTTCGAAACAAGTACGCGACTATCGGAAGACCCGCAGTGAACAAAACTGAACTGTTGCTTCGGGCAATTGAGGATGGCTTGATTGAGGAAGGAAACCTCTAATTGGCCCTCAAAAGACCCGTTTCCACAAAAAGCTATTCAGTAAATCGAGTGAACCAGCTAATTGCAAGCATTTATTCGTTCTTGCTTGTAGCTGTAGTTTCTGAGGCCCTGGTAAATGGGTTTAGGCAACTGGAGTATTTGAACCCCTTGGTGTTTGGAACCTCTGTTGCTCTGGTAGTTTTCCTGGTTGTCGGCTTCTTGATCAGTCACTTTGCTTTTCGATCGTCACTGTTTTGGTTTCGCTCTATTCCAGTTTTAACTCTGGTGCTGTTGGCAACTTGGCCACTTCACTACGATGCGTCAACAGTATTCCCCGATTCTTTCAAACCTTGGATTTGGTGGCTTCTAGGAATAGCGGCGGTTGCTGCGGGAATCTCGTTTCGTTTTTGGCTTGGGGTTGTATACATTGTTGTTGTTCCCCTGGGATGGATAGCCTTAAGGGTTTCCCCGAGTGGAGGTTCGGGTGAACTACTTCTGGCAATCCAAGACTCGTTGCACTTGTTTGTTTTGGCTGCAATCGCCACGGTAATGGCCGCAGCTGTTAGGTGGCAAGCAGCAAAAACAGACTTTGCTAACCAAGATTTGATTGCAAGCGGCGTAAAGAGTGCTCAGAGTCAAGCGGTGGAGCTAGAGCAATCAAGATTGGACGCTCTGGTTCACGATAGTGTCCTAACAACTCTGTTGGTTGCATCCAAAGCTCAAACTCCGCAAGAGATTTCTCTTGCGAGAGTGTCGGCAAATGAGGCACTCAGAAAGCTGGACTCTGATAGCGCTTCAGCCGAAATTAGTTCTGCGATTACGCAAGTGAGTTTCTTCGAGGCACTTCGAAATAGAATCCGCGAGGTTTATCCAAGTTTTGAAGTTTCACTTCAGCAAACTAACAACTCACTGCTTCCAGAACTTGTTTCAGAGGCACTTACCGAAGCCACACTTCAAGCGGTTGACAACTCAACTAAACATGCTGGTGGGGCCGCAAGAAAAAGCGTCTCGCTTCAGAGTCAAGGCAAGGGTCTGAAGATTGTTGTCAGCGATACCGGAAAGGGGTTTAGACCCTCAAAGATCCCCAAGGACCGGTTAGGTATCCAGCTATCAATAATTGGCCGGGTAAAAGCTGCGGGCGGTCGAGTCTTCATTAGATCTGAACCTGGTAAGGGTACAGACGTGGTCTTGGAGTGGAGTCCGAGTGTTTAGGCTCCCACTGTGGCTAGTTCAAGTCATCGGGGCATTACTGGTTCTCAACCCTCCTGTTAGCGCCCTAATTGGATTCAATCGTTACGACAACTGGGTTTTTGCTTCGGTGGCTATCTTCACCTACTTAGTAGTGGCTTTGACTTCAGTTTTTTACTACGGCAACAGAAAGATGCCAGCTCTTTTGGCATGGGTAAATCTCCTAGTTGTTGTGATCGTTCCCCAGCTAATTCAACAAGCCATCGATGCGGCAACCGTGGACTCGCAATCAAGTTGGTACGTATCCGGGCTAGGTGCTCTAATGGCGGTTACTGCCATCAGGGGCCAACAGGCGGTTTCTTGGATTGGCGCAGCCGTTTTGTCGTTAGAGGTTTTGGTTTGGGGAGGAACTGGCGCATTATTTAACAGCGGGCTAGCTGGTGCCATGAGTTTAGTAGTTGCAGCCAATGTTCTGTCTTACGCTTTTTCTGGCATTGAGCGCGAAACGAGAACCTACTTAGATAAAGCAATCGAGATTGAAGCTTCGGCAGCTATTGAGTCTGCAACTCGACTGGAGAGATCAAGAAGACTCAATGAAACCCTAAGAGTCTCGTATCCGCTGCTGCAAAAGATCGCATCCGGTCAATTGGATGAAGAATCAAAGAAAGAAGCAAAGCTGTTAGAGGCTCAGTTACGCGACAGTATTAGGGGTCGAGAACTTATTGATTCCAAATTGCAGGAAGCTATCCGATCCGCGAGAGTTCGAGGCGTTGAGGTAGTTGTCCTAGATGAGGGTGGCATGGAATCCTTGGCTGAGAATTCAAAATCTGAGATAAGGCAGAAATTTGCAACAGAACTAGATCAGGTTTCCAGTGGAAGAGTTACCATTCGTGCACCGCGCGGTGGAAAGACACACGCAACATTCGTTGCCTCTAGACCAGGGACCGCAACACCGGATGTGTTTTTGAAGCTTTAAATTGGAGAACCCGGGCTGTATACAGGCCCGGGTCTCAACCCCCAAACCATTCAAGCTTTCCCCTGATAGCTACTACCGAATGGTTCTTCTTTTAACCTAGTTAAAGTCCGAGCCAGGCAAGGCTAAATTTCCCCTTTGAGGCGTCCCCACTTTGGGGGACTAAATTTCGCCCTTGAAATCGGAGCGCCACTTCAGACCCCCAGTGTTATTGCTATCTCTAAGTATCTGTGGGCCTTTTGCCCAATTGGGCTCGGCTTGCTCGGTTTTGGTCATGCTGTTTGCATTTTCGCGCAAGACCGCAACCAGAGCTGCCAGCTCCTTTGACGTTGGGTTTCCAGAAATCACTTCTAGCTCAGTAGCCAGATCATTGCCCTCAAAGTTAGGCATTAGAGCGGAATGTTTCCGTGCTTTTTAGGCGGCAGTGATGCTCGCTTGGTGCGCAAAGCTCTGAGCGCTTTGATGATTGAGATCCTGGTGGCTGCGGGTTCAATGACCCCATCTAGCTCGCCTCTCTCAGCAGCCAAAAATGGTGAAGCAACGTTATAGGTATATTCGGCAGCGAGCTCGGCACGAACTTTCGCGATGTCCTTTCCAGCTTCTTCTGCTTCCTTGATCTTGTCGCGGAACAAAATGTTCACGGCTCCCTGACCACCCATAACCGCAATTTCAGCGCTTGGCCATGCCAGGTTGATATCGGCGCCAAGCTGCTTGGATCCCATGACGATGTATGCGCCACCGTAAGCCTTGCGGGTAATTACAGTAACCAGTGGAACGGTGGCTTCTGCGTAGGCATACAATAACTTTGCACCGCGCCTAATAACACCGGCCCATTCCTGATCGGTTCCAGGAAGATATCCTGGAACATCCACCAAAGTGACAATCGGAATAGAAAACGCATCACAGAAGCGAACAAATCTTGCAGCTTTTTCACCGGCGTCAATATTTAGTGTTCCCGCCATCGCTGATGGCTGGTTAGCAATTATTCCAACGCTTCTGCCATCTACTCTTGCAAAACCAATCAGGATGTTTGGGGCAAATAGTGGCTGGACTTCCAAAAAGTTTGCCTCGTCAACTAAGTGCTCTATTAGGGTGCGCATGTCATACGGCTGATTTGGTGAGTCAGGAATCAGCGTGTTTAGTTTCTTGTCAAACTCGGTAATTTCAAGCTCGGAGTTGGAGTCATAGACAACTGTTTCGCCTAAGTTGTTTTGGGGCAAAAAGCTAAGCATGTTGCGCGCGTAGTCGAGAGCATCATCCTCGTCATTGGCGAGGTAGTGCGCGACACCGGAAGTTTCGTTATGAGCCCTGGCACCACCTAGCTCCTCCATGCCAACTTCTTCACCGGTCACGGTCAAGATCACATCGGGGCCGGTGACAAACATGTTTGAGGTCTTATCCACCATGATCACAAAGTCGGTCAACGCGGGGGAGTAAACAGCGCCTCCGGCGGCAGGGCCCATGATGATTGAAATCTGAGGGATGACCCCAGAAGCCATGGTGTTTTTTCTAAAGATCTCTCCGTACTTACCAAGAGCCACAACACCCTCTTGAATTCTGGCTCCACCAGAATCCAAAATGCCAATGATTGGTACCCCTGTTGAAATAGCCAGATCCATAATCTTGATGATCTTGTTTCCAGCCGCCTCACCAAGCGATCCACCAAATACTGTGAAGTCCTGGGAGTAGACGGCAACTTGCCTGCCGTGAATGGTTCCAAATCCGGTCACAACTGAATCGCCGTAGGGGCGATTAACATCCATGCCAAAAGCGTTGGAGCGGTGGCGCACAAACTCGTCTACTTCAACAAAAGACCCTTTGTCTAAAAGAAGATCAATTCTTTCGCGAGCGGTCTTTTTGCCCTTGGCGTGCTGCTTCTTGACGGCAGCATCACCATTTGCGTGGACTGCTTCGTTGTAGCGGTGTCTTAGGTCTTCGATTTTGCCGGCAGTGGTGGAAAGGTCTGGTTCTAAACGCTTTTCAGTCAAGGTCTCTCCATATGCTTTCTCGGCAGTATTCGACCAACTTTATAGGAGGTATATGTTGATGTTATTGCAGCTTTACGCAGAGATTATTTCCATATTGATTAGGATTCCTACAAACCAGCCCTAGCCTAGGCTTTACCCATGGACTACCCCAAGACTTCTTTAGTCGCCAATGGCATTTTGGCGGTTCCAGAAACCGGATCTACCAACCAGGATCTTCTGGCTTTAGCAGACTCGAAGAACCATCCAGAGTTTTTTACCCTTTTAACGGAGTATCAAACTGCTGGCCGAGGCCGGCTAGATAGAAAGTGGCAGGCAGCCCCCGGCAGTTCAGTTATGGCTTCAGTTTTGCTTCGACCAAGCTTCAAAGACCCAGCAGGTATCGGTTGGCTTAGTTTGATGATGGCCGAGGCGATCAGAACCGCGCTCGCCGAATTGGGTATTGATTCCAAAATCAAGTGGCCAAACGATGTGTTGGTAAATGGTCTCAAAATCAGCGGAGTCTTGGCGGAAGCTAACTCGGACCTATCTGCAGTGGTGGTTGGTTTTGGAATAAACGTGACTCAAACCACGAAAGAGCTACCAACTAGCTCCGCTACTTCTTTATTGATAGCTGGAGCAAGCTCTGTTAACCGCGATGAGCTACTGGCCCAAACCCTAAGGAGTTTTAAGGCCCTTTACCTCGAGCTTCTGGATGCTGGCGGTGACGCGGTAGCGAGCGGCTTGCGGGCAAGAATCATTGCATCATCGGCAACCATCGGAGAGCTTGTTGAGGTTTCATTTCCCGATGGTACTTCCGTTGTCGGTGAGGCAGTGGCTATCGACGAGGGTGGCAGGTTACAAGTTTTGACTCCAAGCAAGACACTTTCGGTATCTGCTGGTGATGTCCTGCACCTTCGAACCGCCAAGCGAGAAGATTAGATAATGAATCAAAATTCCGAAACCAAACTGGTTCGACTTCGCCCAAGGGCAGCAAATTTGTTTGTGCCGACATTGGTATTGGCCGCCAGCTTGTTTTCGCTTATGTATTTTTCGGAACTACTCGCTCCTGATTTGTATCAAATAGTATTTTGGTCCGCCATAATCATCTCCGCTTTATTTTGGCTACTCCCGCTACTTAATTGGCTGGCTTCGTCGCTGGTTGTAACCGATCAGCGGGTAATCAATCGCTCGGGGCTGTTTGGCTTACGCAGGAAGGTACTTCACTTTTCAGAGCTTTCTTCGATTGCGCTGCAGCGGCCCAAGCCGCTTCGTGGCAAAGTGATCTCACTACTAAAAGTCGATGGCCAGGAGATTACAATCAGCGGCTACTCTAGAACCAAGCTGCTAGCCGCAACCATCGAAGCCGAGGCAAGCAAAACCCTTTAGTTTAAGGATCACTTCGTTGACTAGCTACCGCGTTGGAGTAATTGGCGGTGGTCAACTTGCCCGGATGATGATTGCCCCCGCCAGCATCTTAGGTATTGAGCTCAAGGTTCTGGCCGAAACCGAAAACTCTTCCGCCGCCGCCGCAGCCACACTCGTTGGAGACTTCACTGACCTTGAAACAGTTACCAATTTTGCCAAGACTGTTGATGTAATCACCTTTGATCACGAACATGTACCACTTGCAATCTTGGAGCAGCTAGAAAAGCAGGGCATCTCAGTGCAACCTCCAGCTAAGGCCCTAGCTCATGCACAAAACAAGCTTGTGATGCGCAGAGCGCTAGAAAAAATTGGCGCACCAAATCCAATATGGAAAGCCGTATCGAAAGCTTCGCAGCTGGATGAATTCATCAACGAGCATGGACCTGAAGTAATCTGCAAGACACCCATCGGTGGCTATGACGGTAAAGGTGTTCGAGTGGTGAGTTCTTCGGACCAAGTTTCAGACTGGCTACAAGAGCCCATGATTTCTTCACTGGGTGGTCAGCTACTGGTTGAGCAAAAAGTTCAATTCAAAAGAGAACTTGCTCAGCTCAGTGCTAGAAATCCAAATGGGGATTTTGCGAGTTGGGTTGTTGTGGAAACAAGACAGAAAAACGGAGTTTGCTCCGAAGTGTTATCGCCCGCGCCAAACATCACCGCCGATCTTTCCGCAAAAGCAGTCCAGATCTCCAAGTTGATTTCAGAGTCTCTTGGAGTCACCGGAAATTTGGCAGTTGAAATGTTTGAAACTGAAGCAGGAGGACTTCTTGTTAATGAACTAGCCATGCGACCACACAATTCTGGTCACTTCACGATCGAAGGTTCAATCACTTCACAATTCGAACAACACCTGAGAGCTGTTTCGAATCTTCCTCTTGGCAAAACGGATTCAATAAAGAAAGTGGCGGTAATGGCAAATCTTCTTGGGGTCTCTGACTCAAAAGACTTTATGGATAACTACCCCCAAGTGATGTCTAATTTTCCTGAGATAAACATCCACTCCTACGGAAAAGCACCGCGACTGGGCAGAAAGCTAGGGCACATAACCGTAGTTGGTGACGACCTAGAGGCTTGCCTACAGACAGCCGAAGCTGCCAGGAACCAACTAAACAAGTAATATTTCATTATTCGATGAATCGAGAGGGTTTCCAATTTCAAATCCACTAGTAGCAGTTGTGATGGGTTCCGATTCAGACTGGTCTGTCATGTCTGATGCCGCTCAGGCGTTAAAAGATTTTGGCATCGAATATGAAGTCGAAGTACTATCGGCTCACCGCACTCCAGAGCGAATGATTGAGTGGGGGAAAAATGCTGCTTCGCGAGGAATAAAAGTAATCATTGCTGGCGCCGGTGGCGCCGCACATCTTCCAGGAATGCTTGCATCTGTAACTACCCTTCCTGTGGTTGGTGTTCCGGTTCCACTTGGAAAACTTGACGGTATGGACTCTTTACTTTCTATAGTGCAAATGCCCGCTGGCATTCCAGTTGCAACTGTTTCTATTGGCGGAGCAAAAAATGCTGGAATACTTGCGGCGAGAATTTTGTCAACTGGAGATAAGAAATTGGAACAAAAGCTTGTTGACTATGGAGTATCTCTTTCGGATCTTGTGGCAGAGAAAAATACTCAGCTGCAAAACCAAATCAAAAACGGCTAGAGCAAATTTAAGCACGCATCTTTTTTGTTTCGAATTTGGTCGATTTTTAGCTGGCAACTTCCTGAGAGTGTTTATTTTTTTATTGCATCGCCCGATATATCCTTCGTAACCAGCTAAATTCTGGGGATTTTTACCGAATCAAAAGCACAACTATTTTTTGCCAAATATGGCACCCCTTGCGTTTTGCGTTGCCATTTTAGAAAGTTCAACCTAGGCTTGAAGGTACGTGAGGAGTGCGTTATGAAAAAAGCCTTTATTGTCGCGCTTGGCCTGGCTACAGCCCTAGTGCTGACTGGCTGCACCCTCTTTTACCCGAACTCCGGGAGCCCAGAGGACCTTATCGAGCCCTCTCTTTCAGCCAGTGAAGCTCCGGCTGAAGAAACCAACACCGAGCAATCCGCCTCGCCATCGCCCTCACCTTCTGTTTCTCCAACCATGGCAGTAGCACAATTGCAGATCCTCTACACAGACACTTCGGCTGGCGTATTGAACGTAGTTGCAGAGGTTATGAATTTTGCCGAGGATGGCGGAAGCTGCACTCTTAGTTACTACAAGGGAGCTACCGCGACAGCCGTTGGAACCGTCGATGCTGAGCGCAATGTTACAAGCACTCAGTGCTTTCCATTCAATGTAGATTTCTCGGCATTACCGAAGGGTGCTCTCGAGCTAACCGTTAAATACGAATCTGAAAATCACGTTGGTGAATCAGAAAAATTTGAGGTGACAATTCCCTAATGCCTAAGACAATTGGAAAATTCTGGTCAATGTTATTGATTGCCGCTATGTCGGCAGTTGGTGTTGTTGCGCTCGAGAGCAAAAACAATTCGGCAGAAGCT
The DNA here is from genome assembly GCA_044342295.1 of Rhodoluna sp. Taxonomy (GTDB): domain Bacteria; phylum Actinomycetota; class Actinomycetes; order Actinomycetales; family Microbacteriaceae; genus Rhodoluna. The sequence goes on from JBIIQC010000001.1 coordinate 62,034, forward strand.
GCCAATGCCGCTTGGTTTAACCCAGGTCAGATTATTAGCGACAGCGCGTTTTATGCCCCGGGCACTATGTCTGCTGCCGACATTCAGAGATTCCTAAATGGAAAAGTTGCGGTTTGTAGAGCAGATCCAACAAGACCAGGTTGTTTGAAAGACTATCGACTAAGCACACCTGAAGTTGTGGGTGTAGCTGGACGTTGTGCATCGCTACCAGCAAAGACCAACATCAGCGCAGCTGAACTTATTTATGACGTTTCAATTGCCTGTGGAATTAGCCCAAAGGTTCTTCTTGTGAAGCTGCAAAAAGAGCAGGGCCTAGTAACTTCGACTAACCCAAGCCCGCGAGCATATGAATTCGCACTAGGAATGGATTGCCCAGACACTCCAACAGGCTGTAGCGCAGCATCAGCTGGATTCTTTTGGCAGCTATACAAAGGTGCTGGTCAACTAAATTGGTACAGCAACCCAGCTGGTTCATTTACCTGGCTAAGACCCGGCGCAACAATTAGCCGTCCTTACCAGGCAAATAACCCTGGTTGTGGAGCCCAGTCCTTCGTTCTAGAAAACAGAGCAACCGCAGCTTTGTACTACTACACCCCTTACGTTCCTAACCAAACCGCCTTGGGAAACCTTTACGGGGTGGGAGATGTTTGTAGCGCATACGGAAACCGAAACTTCTTCCGCGATTACACTGACTGGTTCGGATCCACCATTGGCGGTAGCTTCCTACTAAAGGGCGACGGTCCTGATGTATTCATGATTGTTGACGAGACTAAGTACCGAGTTCCGACTCCAGAACTACTGACCTCTTTAGCACCGCTTGGACCACTTGCGACAGTGCCAAATGCCCACTTGGATCGTTTCACCACCATCGGCGACATGAGCGCTCTGGCTAGAAACGCCGTTGACGGCAGTTACTTCTTTATCCACAACAGCTCACGACTTCCCTTTGCAAGCTGTGATGAAGTCGCAGCCTGGGGCTTGGACTGTGCAAGCGCAATAACAATGACGGGATCTCAAGTCAGCGCACTAGTTGCTGGCGAGGCGATGTCTGCACTGGTTGGAAGATTTGTTTTGGAAAATGGCAACCTTCGTGATGTAGCGGCTACAGCAGCCCCGGCACCAGCGGCTCCGGCCCCAGAAGCAGCACCAGCAGCTCCGGCCCCAGCGCCGGCAGCACCTGCACCAGTCTCGACTTACACAGTTGTCCGTGGTGACTCACTCAGTGGAATTGCATCACGTTTTGGGACCACTTCTAGAAACCTGATGAGTCTTAACGGAATCACAAACGCCAACTTGATTCGCGTTGGCCAGGTCATAAAGCTTTCGGCTGACGCAGCTCCTGCTGCACCCGCACCGGCGGCTCCGGCACCGGCAGCTCCGGCACCGGCAGCTCCGGCACCTACGGCTACCGCTGCGCCAACCACTTATACAGTCGTAGCTCGTGACACCCTGAGCGGTATCGCATCACGCTTTGGCACTACAACTAGAAACTTGATGTCACTCAATGGAATCACTAACGCTAATCGCCTAAGAATTGGCCAGGTACTAACGATTGTTGGGGCCGCTGCTCCGGCAGCACCAGCACCTGCAGCCCCAGCACCTGCAGCCCCGGCACCGGCGACTCCAGCTCCAGCCGCACCGGCTCCAAACGCTAGCGGAACAACTAGCTACACCGTTGTGGCAAGGGACACCCTGAGCGGTATCGCATCACGCTTTGGCACTACCACTAGAAACTTGATGAGCCTGAACGCAATTACCAACGCAAACTCAATTCGAGTCGGGCAGATCATCACGGTTGCCGGAACCCCAACCGCTGCTGCTCCAGCAGCCCCAGCCTCCACGACAGCCCCAGCTACCACTTACACAGTTGTCGCTCGTGACACCCTAAGTGGCATTGCCTCTCGCTTTGGCACCACGACCAGGAATCTAATGGCCCTCAACGGGATAACCAACGCCAACATGCTCAAGATTGGACAGGTTCTTAGGCTCGCCTAGAAACTTTTTTGGTCTGGTTTCATCCAGGCAGTACCTTGGCTTTATGGAACAGGACCTTATTGATGCTTAGTCGAATTTCTGGTGTCACCAAAAACTATGACTGGGGCTCCAAGGACTTAGTTCCTAATTTCTTCGGGCTAGAAAAACCAAGCCAACCCATTGCTGAAATCTGGTTTGGTACCCACCCGCTTGGCGAAAGCGAAACCATCGCGGACAGCAAATCTCTTTCAGAAATTCTTGGTAAGAAACTTAGCTTTCTTGTAAAAATTCTCTCGGCCGAGCGTGCTTTATCAATTCAGGTCCACCCAAACGCTCAGCAGGCCAAAGATGGCTTCCACTTCGAGCAAGCTCAGGGGATACCACTAGATGATCCAAAGAGAAACTACAAAGACTCTTCACACAAACCCGAAGCGCTTATTGCCCTAACCCCATTCGAAGCCCTTTGTGGTTTTCGCCCCAAGACAGATCTAATTCAGGTCTTCAGTGCTTTTGGAAAATCCGAACCAGAGTTTGAGTTACTGGCCAAAAGCCTTAGCAAAGGCGATTCACTGGCGGAGATTTTCGAGTTACTAATTTCGAACACCGAGCTTGCTAAGCGTTTCACCAAATCTGTTGATTTCTCTCAACTAGATTCGCTTGCCAATAAATCCAGGGCACTTGTTGAAAGATTGCTAACTCAATTCCCCGATGACACCGGAGCGCTAGTTGCTTTGATGCTAAACGAGGTTTCTCTAGAGCCAGGCGAAGCAATTTACCTTCCGGCAGGAAACATCCACGCCTACCTATCGGGTCTTGGACTTGAGGTCATGGCCGCTTCGGACAATGTCTTGCGAAGCGGCTTAACTTCAAAGCACATTGATGTTGCCGAGGTTCTAAAGCTTGCCGATTTCAGCGAGCTGGCAGAGCCAAAGGTAAGACCCAAGAAACTTGCCGAAGGGTTGATTGAGTATCCGGTTGATTGTTTAGAGTTCCGGGTCTATCGCGCCGAGGTCTCGGGAAAGAACCTGCTGGCCGATCTGGACCTGCCAGCTAGCGCCATGGTGGTTTGCACCGCAGGTGAGGTTGCCGTTAGCACCAGCTTGGAAGAGCGCGAAGTGCTCACTAAATCCGAGGTGGTTTTTGCCTCAGCTGCCAAGAAGCTCAGCCTTAGTGGCAGCGGAACAGCCTTTGTTATCTTGGGTGACTAGCTAAGAGCCTTCCAGGCGCTTTCAACTATTTCAACTAACGAGTTCTTTGCTTTCCAACCCATGGTTGTTTCAATTCTTGACGAGTCAGCAATCAACCTTGCTGGGTCTCCCGCCCTTCTGGCGACAATGTCGTATTCGAAATCGATTCCAGTGGTTTTTTGAATCTGGTGGATAACCTCTAGGACGCTTGAGCCGGTGCCGGTTCCCACATTGAAGTTGTTGTAATCACGCTTTTCTTTCTCGAGATAGTCCAGCGCTTGAATGTGAGCCTGCGCTAGATCGAGAACGTGGACGTAGTCACGGATACAGCTACCATCCGGGGTGTTGTAATCAGCACCATAAACTTTTGGCCTGTTGTTTTGGTTGATGGCCTCAAAGAAAATTGGAATCAAGTTCAGAACTTCAGTGTCAGCTAGGTCATCCCAGCCTGCACCTGCGACGTTGAAGTATCGAAGATTCACATGAGCAAGACCCCAAGAGGTTTCGGCGTTAGCGGCCATCCACTCGCCAATCAACTTTGTTTGACCGTAAGGGTTAATTGGCGATGCGGTTTCGTCTTCAGAAACCAAGTCAACGTCTGGAATACCATAGGCAGCTGCGCTGGATGAGAAAACAAGTTTTTTTACCCCAGCACCTCTCATGGCTAGAAGCAGGTTTGCTTGGCCACCGAGGTTCTTATTGAAATATTCTTCTGGGTTTTCAACCGAGGCTCCAACCTGCTTGAGAGCAGCCAGATGGATCACGGAGTCGACCTTGTGTTTGGTCATTAGCTCTTCAAGAGTGACCACCGCGGAGGGTTCAGCCAGGTCAATTCGGTAGCTAATTAGGCCTGAAACCCTTGATTCTTTGCCTGTGGAGAGGTCATCGACCACTATTACCTCGGTGCCGGCCTCAGTTAGCAACCTGGCCACATGGGACCCTATATAACCAGCACCGCCAGTAACTAGAACGCTCATGCTCCAAGGATACTTGCCCCGAATGGCCTTGACAGGCCAGTAAACCTGTGGAATTGAACTTGACAAGAGGGCAATAACAGCGGTGTAATTACACGGATGAAACTATTTGCCAGATTCCACCGCCTGGCAGCTTAAAGAACGGAACAGCACTAAATGGAAAATCGCGGACAGGTTCCCGATAACTGGTTTATCGACCCTCTACTTCTAGGCGTCGCAGGTGCCTACACAGACTTTGAACAAGACCCACTTTCCTGGCAAGCAGATGCACTTTGTGCACAGACCGACCCGGAGGCATTCTTTCCTGAAAAGGGAGGCTCTACCAGAGACGCAAAAAGAATTTGCACCGGTTGCGATGTAAAGGCACAGTGCCTTGAGTACGCACTAGCTAACGACGAGCGATTTGGAATTTGGGGCGGACTTTCCGAAAGAGAAAGACGCAAACTCAAAAAGCGTGCCTAGTTCGCACATCGCGCTGAAAGTTATTTCATGACAGCCAATGTTTGCGCGATAGTTTTAGCACACGATCAACCTCAGTACCTAGACCGAGTTCTAGCTGATCTTAGAAACCAATCAGTAGCACCAACAAAAGTTTTAGTTGTTGACACATCAAAAAATTCATCAATCTCGAACTTAGGTTTTGAGGTTCTCAGGCTTGATTCCAAAACCGGATTCGCCGCGGCAATTGATGCTGCTGTGCAGCATATGTCTGCGGAGGGTTATCTTTGGATACTTCACGATGACAGTGCGCCAGAGCAAAGAGCCTTAGAGCAGCTACTTCGCGAAGTTGAGCTAAGCCCATCACTTGCCATTGTTGGCCCCAAACAAGTCGACTGGGAAAACCCCAAGATAATCAAACAGCTCGGTTTGACCCTGACCCGAACCGGCAGGTTGTTTAGTCGGGTTCGAGGCGAATTCGACCAGGGGCAGCACGACCACGCCGAAGACGTCATGGCAGTTGGCACTGCCGGGGCGCTGGTGAATCTTGGCGTTTATCAATCTCTTGGAGGGTTTGATAGAAATGCCCCGGTTTATGCAAGCGATGTCGATTTTTCAATTCGCGCCAGGCTCTCAGGTTTTCGAGTCGCGGTGGCACCAAATGCCAGGGTTTCTCACAAGATGCTCTCGATGCAGGGAGCTCGCCCACTTAGCTGGCTGGGCACAAGCCCTGCAACGGCAATTAGGCAAGCAGAGCTTCATCTGGGCTTGAGCTACGCAAACCCAGTTTTGTTTTTACTTGGCTGGCTACTTCTTCTTCCTGCGGCGGCTATCAATTCACTACTACTTGTTCTTAGGTCGAGGGCCTATGCAATTACCCCAGAGATCACGGCTTCTTTTTTGGTCTTCCTAAGCTTGAAAAACCTCTTGCTATCCAGATCGATAATTCGCCAAAGCACTTCAGCAAAACTTGGAACCTTGTCGGGACTTCGCGCCACTGCACAGGAAGTTAGAAACGATAACAAAAAAGCTAGAGACGAAGAAGTCTCAACAAGACTTCTTGCCTCGCACGCCATGGGTGAAACCGAACAGCTTCAGGTTGCACCAAACTCAGGATTGCTGGCCTCCGGTGCAATCTGGTTCGCACTTGGATTAGTTGCGCTAAACCTACCTTGGGTTCCCACGAACGTTTCTGTTACCGGTTCAGGAGTGCTTCCAGTTTCTTCTAACTGGTTAGAAATCTTTGGCCAGGCCGGATCTAACTCGCACTCCATCGGCTTAGGTTTTGTCGGAGCTGCAGACCCTTGGGTTTGGGCGCTTAGCTTGCTAAGCGCTCCATTGTTTTTCCTACCCCCGCTAGCTATCACCTTATTTATGTTCCTGGCAACACCAATTGCTTTTGTTGGAGCCTTCAAACTTTCGGAACTGGTCTCTTCCAGAAACATAGTTCGAATTGTTGCTTCATTGAGTTTTGCTTTATGGCCGGCGCTTACGGTTTCGTTATCGCAGGCCAAGTTCTCCCAGGTGTTCGCAATTGCACTTCTACCTTGGCTGCTTTACTCACTGGCTCGAGTTGCAAGAATCGGGCAGAAGGATTCAACAAGGTTCCCTAGAACTCACGTTGGGATAGCGGCAATTTTGCTTGCCATGATTGCAGCGAGCTCTCCGGTGCTTGGGGTTGTATTGCTAGCGATGGTTATCACCACCGCGGTGATGCGACCAACCAAGATCGTGCCGCTTATGGCCACCACCTTGCTCGCCTGGGCCTGGTTCCTACCACTGGTGATTGAACGAGCAGTTGCTGGCAACTGGCTTAGCTTGCTGCTTGATCCTGGCATCAGTGTCTCGGATGGCTTGGAAGCCAACTGGAAACTTGCCTTTTTTGGCTTCGGGTTTGATTCGCTCAGTTGGGGATTGCTAATTACGGTCCCAGTTCTTTTCTTTGCTCTACTTGCACTGCTAGCGCCCAAGCTTGCGAACACTTTGCCGCTCTGGGCAATTGCGCTGGTGGCCTTGGCTGCCAGCTGGGTGGTTGCTGGCATTGATTTTGATCTAGGCAATGGCTCAAGCATCGGAATCGATGTAACGGCTGTTCTTGGTTTGTTTGGTCTGGCCTTAGCTCTTTTGTTGGCTCACCTTGCCGATAGTTCATTTGTGCTTCGAATCAGCTCGCTGGCAACGGTTGCGCTTTTGGGATTAGTGCCAGCAGCTTTCCAAATGGTTAGTGATCCGCCTGAAGTTTCTTACTCAGATGGTCGAATCGTGCCTTCCATTATTCAAGCCGATGTTAGCGCCGGTAGTTACTGGCGAACTCTCAAGCTCGAGTCCACAACCGAAGGTGGTCTAGTTGCGCAAGTTTTCACGGGAGATGGAGTGAAGCTCAATCACATCTCAAGTGGTTACAAAATTTCCAGCACAACAAACCCTGCTGTGAATCCGGACTACAGCGAACTTGGTCAATTAGTTGCCAACTTGGCTTCGGCCAATGGAGCAGAGATCTTGCCAACCCTTGAAAGATTTGGCATTGGATACATTCTTGTGAATCCAGTTGATCGAAATCTTCAGCTCGCTCTTGATTCCACCAGAGAACTTGAATCAATTGGAGTTACAGACTTTGGTCAGTTGTGGAAGGTAGAAAACATCACAGCTGGGAGCCAATCCCAGCCGCTTGATCTTGGATTCGTAAAGTTAGGCCAGCTTGCAGTTTTGGCCTTGTTTGCCTGGTTCGCAATCCCAACAAGGCGCAGAAAAAAGCGCAAGGACAAGGACAGCGAAATATTCATTGACTCCGAGGAGGCAAGTTGATGATTAATAGAGTCATAGCGCTTATAGCAACCTCTGTTTTGTTGGCAGCAGGTTTGGTTTTTGCTCCTCCGGTGGCGGTGTCGGTTGATTTAGGTTCAGCCAGCGGAAGTTTTGATGTGAAGCCTGCCGATCAAAGTGTTGTTTGCCCTGGACCGCTTTTTGTATCCGGCGGCGCGAGCGGAACAGATCTTGGTGCTTTTGATAGAACCGGCTCCACAACCCTTCGATACTCAGCCGATGGAACCGGAGTGCTTGAAGTTAAATCAATTGCCGCCTCGGATCCTGGAGTTGTAGCACTTGGATCCGGAAGGGTTTATTCGGCAAGTGAAATTGGAAATGCTACCGAGCTCAAAAACACCGGAGCAACTGCCGGTTCGGTGCAAGGCTCGATGGTGGTAACCGGTAGCACCACGCAGTTAGTTGCAATTGATTCCATGCGAGGCTTGGCTGCCGCAAGCTGCCAACAGCCAAGCAATGACATCTGGTTAGTCGGCGGATCAACCGCCGCAGGTCGTGAAGCGTTATTAGTTCTCACAAACCCAACCCCAAGTGACGCCACCGCGGATCTTAAGATTTTCACAGACCTAGGTGAATTAGAAGTGGCCGGTCTTTCGGGAATTTCGGTGCTGGCAAATTCCACCACGGTGCTATCTCTTGCAAGCTTTGCGCCAACCGTGGCGACTTTGGCGGTCCATGTTCAAGCATCCGGCGCCAAGCTGGCGGGCTGGATTCAACACCGGGTTATGAACGGCACCGAGTCGCTAGGTGTTGATTTTGTAGTGCCGTCACCGCCACCCCAGCTGGTGTCGGTAATTCCTGGTTTTGTGGTTCGTGGAACAGAGGCAATCAACCAGGTTGACGTGACTGAAGCTATTTCCGACGCCGGGCACTCGCTTCGGGTCTTTGCTCCCACGGGTGCAAACGTAACTGTGCAGATTGTTTCCACCAGCTCAGATGTTTTTGGTGCGGTTGTAACTGGAGTTGTTGAACCTGGAACAGTTACAGATTTTCCGATCAACGATTTGCTAGATGGAAACTATTCGGTGTTTGTCACAGCTGACCAGCCGGTGTACGCAACCGCGAAGGCTGCCATAGGTAATGACGGTGGCACACCGCGAATCGACTTCACCTGGCTCAGCGCTTCCGAGCCAATCACAACATCAAGGGCAATAATGACTTCGGGGATTGTGCCACCAGATGGCGCGTCTTATATCGTTTTAGGAAACCCGCTAAATGAACCAAGAAGCGCCACGATCACGAGTTTGGAAACCGGGGTCGCAACGGTTGTTGCAGTTCCCGCTCTTGGGTCTTCTTCGCTTGGTGTTACCGGAGCGGTGGCTATTTCTAGCGACAGTGAGATTTTTGCATCAGTGGCACTGCTAGTTAGCGGTCAAATTTCCTCGTTGGCAATTATTGATCCGACCAACATAGGAAACTCAGTCCAGGTTCGTTTCCGCTAGCGGTTGTAGTAATCGGGGACCAAGTCCCAAGGATCTATATCTAGTAAATCGGCTATGGCCTCAAATACCTGCTGCTCTACTTTTAGTCTTTCCTCGAGCATTGACTTTCTAGAGTGAGAGCCAAAGCGCTCAGTAGGAATTCGATAAATCGTAATGTGATTCCGATCGCTATCGACCTTCCATCTTGGAATATCAGTTTCACTCTCAGAAGCGGAAGGTTCGGATCTAACTGACCAGGTTAGGCCTTCGAGGTCCTCGGCCCAAATGCCCTTTAGGTACTCCATTGCGGTGTCGACATACTGCTCAAAGCTGTGCGAACGAGTTTGGCCAAATTTGAATAATTTGCTCAGCAGCGGTCTTCGCATACCGCGGTCATGGCGATCGCGGTGGGCGTTACGCGATTTCGAAGGTTTAGCCATGGCCCCATTGTATTATTGGGACAGTGAGCACACTTGATGCAATTTTCAAAAAATACGACATCCGTGGATTAGTCGGTACTGAAATAACCCCAGAGAAGATCGCAGCCATCGCTGCCGCCTTTGTCGACGAGCTTGAGCTTTCCGGCAAGTCAGTGGTGGTTGGCCATGACATGAGAGATTCCTCAGTGGGTTTCGTGGATGCCTTTATAGAAGGTGCTACCGCTAGGGGAGCCGACGTTATCAACATCGGTCTATGTTCAACCGACGAGTGCTACTTTGCCTCCGGCCACTTGGATGCAGCAGCTGCCATGTTTACCGCGAGCCACAACCCTTCCAGTTACAACGGCATCAAGCTCTCTCGAGCTGGAGCCCGAGGTATTTCTATGGAAACTGGCTTAAGTGAAATTCTTGCTGGTGCAAATAAGTATCTGACTTCTGGAATCAAAGAGGTAGCAGAGCCTGGTTACGCCAGTGAGCACGACATCATGGGCGAGTACGCGGCAAATCTTCGTGAACTTGTTTCCCTTGATGCAATTCGACCACTAAAAGTCGTTGTTGATTCTGCCAATGGAATGGGCGGACTTACTGTGCCATCAGTTTTGGGAACCGATGCGGGACTGTCCGAGCTGCCACTTGAAATCATCCCGATGTATTTTGAACTAGATGGCAGTTTCCCAAATCACGAAGCTAACCCATTGGATCCGAAAAACCTCGTGGACTTGCAAAAACGAGTCATTCAAGAAAAGGCAGATATCGGTTTGGCCTTTGATGGCGATGCAGACCGCTGCTTTGTGATTGACGAAAAGGGAAACGCAGTTTCACCCTCTGCTGTTGCAGCGATAGTTGCAGTGAGCGAGATCGCAAGAGCAAAGGCACTAGGGGATACCAAAATTCACATCTTGCATAACTTGCTTACCTCGCGGGCAGTTAAGGAGTTCATTGAAGCTGCTGGCGCAACAGCTACCCGCACCCGGGTCGGTCACTCTTTGATCAAAGACGAGATGGCAAGAACCGGAGCCATATTTGGTGGCGAGCACTCCGCGCACTATTACTTCAAAGAGTTTTACGGTGCTGACAGTGGCATGCTGGCGGCTATGCACGTGATGCGCGAGTTTGGCTCGCAGGATCTGCCCCTTTCGGAGTTTGCCGCGAAGTTTGACCCATATTTTGCCAGCGGCGAGATCAACTCGACCGTGGCCGACGCTGGAGCCAAAATCGCTCAAATCATGAGTGAGTTCCAAGGGGCGGATTTTGACGATTTGGACGGGATTACCCTCAGTTCCCCAGCCGGTGAGAGCCCCTGGTGGTGGTTTAACGTCCGAAGCTCCAATACCGAGCCGCTACTTAGGTTGAATGTGGAGTCTGAGAACAAAAACCGCTGTGATGAGCTAACTTCAAGGGTTTTGGGTCTAATAAATAGCTAATAGCCAAGGTATGCTTGGATAATGCTGAAATCAAAGACAACTATCGAATTTAAAGTAGCCGACCTAGCTCTTGCCGAGGCTGGAAGACATCAAATCCGCCTGGCTGAGAACGAAATGCCTGGTCTTATGGCTCTGCGCCAAGAGTTTGCCGCAGCACAGCCACTAAAGGGTGCCCGCATCGCCGGCTCACTTCACATGACCGTTCAGACCGCTGTGCTAATCGAGACCCTTGCTGCCCTTGGTGCCAAGGTTCGTTGGGCCAGCTGTAACATTTTCTCCACTCAGGACGAAGCAGCAGCTGCTGTTGTAGTTGGATCTGGATCTCCAGAGCACGTTGCTGGTATTCCTGTGTTTGCCTGGAAGGGCGAAACCCTAGACGAGTACTGGTGGGCAACTTCAAGAATCTTCGATTGGTCCACAGAGGCCGAAGCAGAAGGTGCTAGCTACACCGGACCAAACATGATTTTGGATGACGGCGGAGACGCTACCTTGCTTGTTCACAAGGGACGCGAGTTCGAGCTCGCTGGATCAGTTCCCCCAACCGGTGCAGACGACAGCGAAGAGTATGGCGTAATTTTGGAACTCCTTCGCGATTCTTTAAAGGAAGACCCAAAGCGCTTCACAACTATTGCTTCTGAAATCATCGGTGTTAGCGAAGAGACCACCACCGGTGTTCACAGACTTTACGAATTCCACAAGCGCGGAGAGCTATTGTTCCCAGCGATCAACGTGAACGACTCTGTTACCAAGACTAAGTTCGACAACAAGTATGGAATCAGACACTCACTTCCAGATGGTCTAAACCGTGCAACCGACGTTTTGATCGGTGGCAAGACTGTTTGGGTTGGTGGCTACGGTGACGTAGGTAAGGGTGCAGCTGAAGCTCTTGTTGGTCAGGGAGCCAGAGTAATTGTTAGCGAGATCGATCCGATTTGTGCACTGCAGGCAGTTATGGATGGTTACCAGGTAACAACTTTGGAATCTGTAATCGAAGATGTTGACATCTTTGTAACTGCAACCGGAAACACCGGAGTGATTACACCAGAGCACGTTATGCAGATGAAGCACCTTGCTGTAATTGCAAACATCGGTCACTTTGATGACGAGATCGACATGGCCGGAATTGGCAAGATCAAGGACATCAGCAAGATCGAGATCAAGCCTCAGGTTCACGAGTGGTTGCTGCCAAACGGCAAGAGCGTTCTAATCCTGAGTGAGGGAAGACTAATGAACCTTGGTAACGCCACTGGCCACCCAAGCTTTGTAATGAGCACCTCGTTCTCAAACCAGGTTCTAGCTCAGATCGAGTTGTTCACCAACTTGTCTGCCTACCCACTGGGTGTTCACATTCTGCCTAAGCACCTAGACGAGAAGGTTGCCAGAATGCACCTTGACGCACTTGGTGTGAAGCTGACAGAAATGAACGCAGACCAGGCGCGGTATATTGGTGTTCCAGTCAATGGACCATACAAGGTGGACCACTACCGCTACTAGGACCTAACATGACCCCTAAGATTCTTGTCGTCGATGACGACAATGCGCTAAGGGAAATGGTTGGAATTGTTCTAACAGCAGCTGGTTTCACCCCGACTTACTGTCCAGACGGTAATCAGGCGCTCGCGATATTCGAAGCTGAACAACCAGATCTAGTTCTTCTTGACGTGATGCTTCCTGGGCAAAGTGGGATTGCTGTTTGCAAAGAAATTCGAGCCGTCTCCGGCACACCAATTATCATGCTGACCGCTAAGTCCGAAACCAACGATGTTGTTCTGGGGCTCGAAGCCGGTGCCGATGATTACATGGTCAAACCTTTTGAACCGAGTGAACTTACCGCACGAATCAAGGCTCGACTTCGGCCAATCACAAGCTCGGAAGCAAGAGTTAGCATCGGGCCATTAGTTTTGGATGTCGAAGGCCACCAGGTATTACGTGACGGAGAGCTTGTTTCTTTGACTCCTTTGGAATTTAACTTATTGCTGACCCTGGCCCAAAAACCAAACCAAGTTTTTACGCGAGAACTTTTGCTAGAGCAAGTTTGGGGATACCAGTACAAGGCGGACACCAGGTTGGTAAACGTTCATGTTCAACGCTTGCGCTCGAAGATTGAGATTGATCCCGATAACCCAACGATTATCAAAACCGTTCGAGGCATTGGCTATAGGGCTGGATAGGCTAAATGTTTAGCTTGCTTAGACGCTCGGTTCAGGCTCGAGCGGTTGCTACCACCGTTGCGCTTAGCTCTGCGCTACTTGTTGTCCTTGGCGGGTTCCTTTCGTTCTCGATTGGAAACGGTCTATTCGAAGAGCGGCTGCAGCAGGTATTAGCTGAGTCCGAGGTGGCTGTACTGGATGTTCAAAACACCTTTGCTGCCGCTACGGTTAGCGATGAAATAGCGCTTCAGACCCTCATGAATTCGGTGGTTCCTAAGCTAGAAGCCACCGAGGTGGCAGATACCCGCAGGATTGCGCTGCTTCGAACCCCCGGGCAATTGGGCGTTCAGCTGCTGCAGAGCCCAATTTCTTCTGGTCTGGATACCGCTCTTATCTCATCCAGTTTTCGAGCTGAGGTGCGACTTAGCGAAGGAAGATTGCTCTACCAATCGATACAGCTTTCAACAACTACCGATGGGGTGACAACCACGAGCCCAGGTTTGGTTGTTGGCTCTCCAATCCAGATACCCCTTGCTGGTTCTCACGAGCTTTACCTAGTGTTTGATCTATCAAGCGATCAGCAAACATTGAATTTTGTACAGCAGACCCTGTTTGCCGGTGGGTTGGCAATTATTTTTATCATCGGCGGTGTTGCCTATCTGGTAACCGGATGGATCGTAAGACCGGTAAAAATAGCAGCCGAAGTTTCGGAAGAAATTGCTGATGGCGCACTAGATGTTCGGCTGCTAGAAAAAGGTGAGGACGCCGTTTCTTCTTTGGCTAGATCTTTCAACAGAATGGCCGATTCACTGCAGCAGCAGATTACAAAACTGGCATCTGTTTCCAAGATGCAGCAGCGCTTTGTGTCTGATGTTTCCCACGAGCTTAGAACGCCACTAACCACTATCAAACTTGCTGGTGACTTGATATTTGAAGGCAGAGAGAACCTTGATCCATCGCTAAAGCGCTCAGCTGAGATTATGCAAGGTCAAATCGAGCGCTTTGAAGTTTTGCTAAATGACCTCCTGGAGATTTCCAGATACGACGCTGGAGCGGTTCGCCCAGAACTTGAGATTCATGATCTGAACCAGGTTGCCTCATCCGCTATTGCATCTATTGACCCGCTCGCTAGCAAGCGGGGGAGTGCAATAGAGGTAGAGCTACCAAAGGATGAAGTGTTGGCGGAGTTTGACTACCGCAGAATCGAAAGACTGCTTAGAAACTTACTTGCCAATGCAATTGAGCACGGCGAGGGTAAACCAATTCACGTTGCCGTCGGGCACAACGAAGAAGCGGTAGCTGTGAAGGTTACCGATAACGGCGTTGGCATGAGTGAAATCGAATTGGCCAGGGTATTCGATAGGTTCTGGCGAGCAGACCCCGCAAGAAAGCGAACTACCGGAGGAACCGGTTTAGGTTTGGCAATTTCCTTGGAGGACACTTTGTTACACGGTGGCTCCCTTGATGTCTGGGCAAAACCCAATGCCGGGGCAAGTTTTAGACTCACGTTGCCCAAGGTTCAAGGCGGCACGATTAGCTCTTCACCGCTTTCGTTACCTAGCGAGGGGCAGTAATGAGAGCCCTAATCGCGATTGCGTTGGTGGCGACGCTGACCGGCTGCGCGACCCTTCCAGTATCGGGACCGGTTCGAATTGGACCCGATTTGGCTACCCCCACTGACGGGAACTCCTTTTACTACTCACCTGCTTCACCGGTTGATGGTGCCACCGAAACTGAAATTCTTTCAGGCTTCATTTCCGCTGGCACCGCACCCCAGAACGATTACGCCATAGCTCGAGAGTTCCTAGACGAGTCAATTCGTGCGACCTGGAATCCGAACCAAGAGCTGCTAATTCAAAGAACCACGCCAAAGATTACTTTGACTGATTCCGGCACTGCTCTTGTTGAGGTTGCGGTTGCAGCGCGCATCGATGCCAACGGTAGGTATGAAACCTTACCTGCAGGATCCACCAGAGTGCTCGAGTATGGGTTCACTGAGCAGGCAGGCCAGGTTCGAATAAACAGTGCGCCGGATGTCACGATGGTGATTCGACCAGTTTTCGATGTAGTTTTCAGAAGCTACTCGATTTTCTTCTTAGATAAAGCAAAAAAGAATCTGGTGCCAGAACTTCGCTGGTTCCCAGCTAACCCTGCCACGGGTACAAAGCTGGTGAACGCATTATTGGCTGGCCCTTCCAGTTGGTTGGAACCGGCTGTGATTTCTGCAATTCCAACCGGAACAGTTTTGTCCACTGACGCTGTGACTGTGCAGCAAGAAATCGCTCTGGTTGACCTAAGCGCCAGAGCCTTGGTCGCTGGATTATCAGAGCGCTCACTAATGAAAGCTCAGCTTGTTGCCACGCTGTCGCAACTTCCAACGATCACTGAAGTCGCAATTTCAATTGAGAGATCCGCGCAAGACATCCCAGATTCTCAAGTAGAGCCCGCCGCTGCAACTTCGGGAACACTGCTAGCGGTTGGGGAAAATGGTCTTGAGGCGCTATCAGGTGCTAACCCAGACTCCTTTGCCAAAGGGCTCTTGTTTTTTAGTTCTTTCAAAGTTTCCAAACTTGCGGCTTCGAAAGCCGGTGACAAGCTTGCTGTTCTAACAGAATCGGGGGTGTCCGAAACCGGCCTTGCGGCTCCAGGTTCCAGCGTTGAAGTGGTTGACGCAAGGTCCTCGCTGGCTGGGCTCGAATACGACTCGCTCTCAAATTTGTGGCTCGCAGCAGGTTCTCAAGTGTCGGTGAATTCCGTGCCGATTCAGGCTTCTTGGCTAGCAGGCCAGTCGATTGTTGATTTCTCGCTATCGCCAGAGGGGTCCCGCGTGGCTCTGGTCATAGAAAGTGGTGGCAGTAATCAGGTTCTGATAGCTGCTGTTATCCGAGACGAAAACGGTGTTCCGATCCAACTGGCGGCGCCAATTTCTATTGGATCTGAGATCGATAATCCGATCAGGTTGAGTTGGTTCGATAGCGTCACGGTGGCGATAGTCAACGACGAACCTGAGCTATCGAGCATCGCCCTGGTCTCAATAGGCGGTACAACAAGACTGATTCAAGGTGTCGCAAACGTAAGTTCTTTAGTCGCGCTGGGAGATGGCACAAATCTTTTTGCCCTAAAGGAATCTGGAGAGCTAGTGGTTTACCGAGGTTCATTCTGGAGCACTCTAGAATCCTCAATCTCTGCGATAGCACTAGCTAGATAGTTTTCAACAGGTTGTTTTTGAAGCACTAAGGTTGCTGTTCAAACAGGCACGATTGCAATCGTGCCAAAGTATTCTCTGATTGATCTGATTTTTCCTTCCCGCTGTGCGATTTGCGATCGCTCGGGTAAGAATCTTTGCGATCCCTGTCGGGCATTGATTTGGATAGAACCTCTTGAGCTCAACCTGCCAGGGCTGGTGGTATTCACTTTGACTAAATACAGCGAAGAAACTTCCAAGTTACTGGTAGCACTAAAAGAAAAAGGGCAGTCCGCACTTATCTCCGAGTTGGCAGACATGCTTGAGCCAATTATTACGAAGATTCCAACTAGTGAATCGACAGTGTTCCTAGTGCCCGCACCAAGTAGACCAGCAAACTTTGCAAAGCGAGGATTTACACCCATGCTGTTACTTGCTCAAGCAATCTCTAATCGAAACCCAAGACTAAGAGTTCTCAACGCTCTGAACTTTTCTCGCGATGTCAAAGACCAGGTTGGGCTAAGCGCCAATGAGCGGATAGCGAATCTTGCTATGAGCATGAGGCTAAATCAGCAGGTGGCAGGCAAGATTTGCTACCTACTTGATGACGTTGTCACAACCGGCGCCACCGCTCTAGAAGCAGCCAGAGTGCTAAGAATTGGCGGTGCCACAGTGCCTGGAGTGCTCACACTTAGCTATTCGAAGGGCTAACTAGAACTCCTGGGCGAGGCCCTAGCCAAGGCTCTAAGATTGTAGGTAATTACTTCCCAATTGATTTGGAGCGCATTTTGGCGTCTATTTTTGACAAAGTTCTTCGTGCCGGCGAGGGTAAGACCCTGGCCAAGCTAAAGGCCCTGACCAACGCTGTCAACGCCCTAGAGCCTGATTTTCAGCAGCTCAGCGACGAGGAGCTAAAGCACGAGACCGCTTCTCTAAGAGAGCGCTTTGCCAAGGGCGAGACCTTAGATGATCTTCTGCCAGAGGCCTTCGCTGCCGTGCGCGAGGCCGCTAGCAGAACTATTGGACTTAGACCATTTGATGTTCAGATTATGGGTGGAGCAGCTCTTCACCTTGGCAACATTGCCGAAATGAAAACTGGTGAAGGTAAGACCCTGGTTGCAACCTTGCCGGCCTATCTCAACGCAATCGCAGGTCGCGGTGTTCACGTTGTTACCGTAAACGATTATCTTGCTAGCTACCAGAGTGAGCTAATGAGTCGTGTATTTAGGGCACTTGGAATGACCACCGGTTGCATTACCTCAGGCCAAGAACCTGCCGTTCGCCGCGAGCAGTATCTAGCGGATATTACTTATGGAACCAACAACGAGTTTGGTTTTGACTACCTGCGCGATAACATGGCGTGGCAAAAAGCTGATCTAGTACAGCGCGGTCACTTCTTTGCCGTGGTGGACGAGGTTGACTCGATCTTGATTGACGAGGCAAGAACTCCGCTGATTATTTCTGGACCCTCCTCAGGGGAGGCGAACCGCTGGTTTACCGAGTTTGCCAAAATCGCCCAGAAGCTTCAGCCAGTTATTGATTACGAAGTGGACGAAAAAAAGCGCACCGTTGGAATCTTGGAACCTGGAATCACAAAAGTCGAGGACTACCTGGGCATCGACAATTTATATGAATCCACCAACACCCCACTGATTTCCTTTTTGAATAACTCCATTAGAGCCAAAGCTCTTTTCAAAAAAGACAAGGACTACGTAGTTATCAAGGGTGAAGTTCTAATCGTTGACGAGCACACCGGAAGAATCTTGTCGGGAAGAAGATACAACGAAGGTATTCACCAGGCAATTGAAGCCAAAGAAGGCGTTGAGGTAAAGGCCGAAAACCAAACCTTGGCGACAGTTACGCTGCAGAACTTCTTCCGCCTGTACAGCAAACTGGCGGGTATGACCGGTACCGCGGCAACCGAAGCTGCCGAGTTCATGGCCACCTACAAACTCGGTGTTATCCCAATTCCAACCAACAAGCCGATGGTAAGAATTGACCAGCCAGACCTTATCTACAAGAACGAAGAAGTGAAATTCAACATGGTTGTTGAAGACATAGTTGAGCGTCACGACAAAGGTCAGCCTGTGCTGGTTGGAACCACCAGCGTGGAAAAAAGCGAGTACCTTTCGGTATTACTTGCTAAGCGCGGAATAAGACACGAGGTTCTAAACGCCAAGAACAATGCCCGCGAAGCGGCCATCATCGCTATGGCCGGTCAATTTGGCTCGGTAACTGTTGCTACAAACATGGCAGGTCGAGGAACCGACATCATGCTAGGAGGAAACGCTGAGTTTCTAACCGTTGAGGCGCTAGCTAAAAAGGGTCTGAGTTCTGAAGAAAGTCCAGAAGAGTATGAAACTGCTTGGGCTGCTGAGTTTGAAAAGATCAAGCAAGAAGTAGCGGTGGAGGCCGAAAAGGTTTTATCCGTTGGTGGTTTGTATGTTTTGGGAACTGAGCGTCATGAGTCCAGACGTATTGATAACCAGCTTCGCGGTCGTTCCGGTAGACAAGGAGACGTTGGAGAATCCAGGTTCTATCTTTCATTGACCGATGATCTGATGCGTCTATTCAACTCTGGGGCAGCTTCTGCACTGATGAACCGCTCTGGTGTGCCAGACGATACCGCAATCGAATCCAAAGTTGTTTCCAGAGCTATCGCCAGCGCCCAGTCGCAAGTTGAGGGACGAAACGCCGAGATTCGTAAGAACGTTTTGAAATACGACGATGTTCTAAACCGCCAGCGCGAGGCAATCTATGGCGACCGCCGCAGAATTCTGGAAGGCGATGAGATCGCCAGCCGGGTTGATCAGTTCCTAGAAGAAACCGTGACCTACCTAGTTGAATCAACCCTTGCCACCAAGGAAGATGTGTCCGAGAGCCTAAAGACTTTGTGGACCGACCTAAAGAGCGTGTACCCGATCTCGCTTGAAATTGACGAGGTGTTGGCAGAAGCTGGAAGCGTATCGAGACTGACCTCTAACTTCCTTGCCAAAGAAATCATCAGCGATGCCAAGATTGCCTACCAAAAGCGCAGTGAGTCAATTGGCGAGCAGGGGATGCGCGAGCTAGAGCGTCGCGTGGTGCTTTCCGTAATTGACAGAAAATGGCGCGATCACCTTTACGAGATGGATTACCTAAAAGAAGGTATTGGTCTTCGTGCCATGGCTCAGCGTGACCCACTGGTTGAGTACCAGCGCGAAGGATTCGTAATGTTCCAGCAGATGATGGGCGCGATTCGCGAGGAAGTTATTACTTACCTATTCAACGTGGAAGTTAGCGTGAACCAGTCACCAGTGGATCAGATTAGACCTCAGGCAAACCTTAGCTACAGCGCACCGGGCGCTCCAAAAGAAGACGCTGAAGCAGTTATTGAACGTGCTCCACTAAACCGAGCAGCAGCTAGAAAACAAGCTCAGGCTAAAAAGCCAGGCAAGCCTGAAAAGGGAAGCTCCTTTTTCAAAGGCTAGATAAATCCTATGTTGGTGGCACGCCAGACGTTATGTGTTCCCTCTAATCGGATTGCAACAGCTTTTGATCTTCTGCCAGAACTTAGAACAACCACCGATTCAATTACGCCTTCTGCCGGATACTGATATCTAACTCGCACCACATCAGTTGGTTGAACCTGGGGTTTTCTTCCATGTTTCAACCGATATTGAGCTCTGGATACTGCCCTGCGTTTTAGGGACTCATAAACGTGTTCGTTTAGTACGTTTTGTAACTGATCAACAGATCGAACTCCGGAGATTACTTCGTTCACTGCAGTTGCAATAGCCGCAATAAATAGCTGCGGACGCCGAAGCGGCTGGGTCCTTGGTAAATCAGGACCAAACTCCAGGTGTCTTTGGTTCTCATACCCCCTCGAGTGAATAGTGCTATCGATTCGCATGTCTGGTTTCTTCACTTCACTCCCTTGGTAGCCAGGCTCAATTTGAGTTGCTTCAGGGTAATTGAATAATCTTCAGTTTTTAGCTTTCATTAATCACTTGTGTATAACTATTTAGCAATGTCGGCAGGTGCGAAAAGATGTTGCCATGACCACACTCACCAACCACGAACCTCACTATCAATCCCGCCATTGGCAATCAGAGCTCATCCCAGAAGGAGCTAACTGCATTCAGCTGGAACTAACCGATGGCCACAAATTTGATCTCACCCAAGTCAAAATCAACCGCTCTTTCGTGTTTGGCCTACTCGAAGACAACTTAACTTGGAGCCTGGTCAGGCTAAATCATGTCTTAGCCCTTAGGTTTCAGACCCAAGCTCCAGAGATCTCGCCGGTGGTGAGCTGGACCCGGAAGACCGCCAGTGAGCTACTTGCTTCAGTTACTCTTCCAGCACCAGCCAACCTCTGGTGTCAAAAAGAACCCCGCAAGAAAGTTGGTTTAGTTGTGCTGGGTGCAACACGAGGCCTTGTTGCAACGAATAGTCACGTGCTGCCTTTTGTTCCACTTCAGGCAATTAGCCACCTCGAGATTTCTCCGAGCCAACCTAACCGAAAGGAATACATACAGTGAAAATCCCCAGACCCAAACCGGGATCGAAGAGCCCCTATTCAATTGCAGTCTCCGCTCTTGTGGTGGCCTGCTCGGTAGTTGGCGCCTGGCTCTTTATCGAAAGCAATAGAACCACCGAAGTCTTTCTTGTCACCCAGCAAGACCTTGCTTCCGGTGCACCCTTAAGCGTTGCAAATCTGGATCAGGTCGAGCTTTCCCTATTTGGCCTAGCTGGCGCTTACTTGCAGCCAGAATCACTTTTGGAAGGCGCATATCTAGAAAGACCCATTGGTTCCGGTGAGGCAATACCGCTTTCCGCTATAACAACTCAAGAGCAAAACAACTGGTCTAACTTGGTTCTCACACCAGAAGTCCCGGTAAGTAGCCAGGTGGGAGTTGGCACTCGGGTTAGTATCTGGGCCTCGCCGTTACTGGAATTCCAAAGCTACGGTGAACCTGTTTTGCTTGCAGTTGATGTGGAGGTGGTGGAAATTATTGAACCAGAGGGTGGCTTTGCTGGCCAACACAAGTCTCTAGAGCTTCGTGTTCCAACTGATTCGATTCAGTATTTACTGGGAGCAATATCGAGTCAGTCTTTGATTGCCCTGACATCAACTGGGGGATCCAGCTAATGCTGGAAGCAATTGTCCGGTCAATCCAAGCCGCCAAAAAACAAACCAGCAAGCCAGAGCCTCAGGTCATTGCAGTCACGAGTCCTCATGGCTCTACCGGGAAGACAACAGTTGCAATAAACATCGCTCTAGAGCTTGCTGCGGAAAAGTTTAGGGTGCTAATTATTGACGCGGACCTTGACGGCCCCAGTATTGCCAACTACTTTTGCCTATCGGAGCTACCTGCGGGACTAGTTGGTGCAATCAGAATTGCTAGCCAGAACCGCTTTGATCAAGCACAACTTGAAAGACTCAGCGTCCAAGTTCCAAAAAGCTCTATCACAGTTCTTCCTGGCGTTATCTCAGAACAATATTTGGAGCTCACGAAAGATAGTTTGGCTGCAATTCTAGAAACTGCTAAAGCAAGCTTTGATTTTGTGATTGTGGACCTGGGCTCGCTAAAGCCAAGCCAGGAGTTTGATCTAACCAGTGAGATTGTGCGCGTCAGCGACCAAGTGGTTGTTGTGGCGCTTGCAGACCCGATAGGAATCTTTAGGCTGCTAAGACTTGAGCAAGGGCTTTTGGAGTTGACAGACAACCCAAAGCTAGTCATCAACCGACTGCGAAACTCAGTTATTGCTCAGGCCAAGACCGAGATCAAGACCACTCTTGCAGGACTTGGCGCCATCGAGGCTGCAGCATTTTTGCCCGACGACCCGGCCTCCGTTGATCAGGCAACGAGACTCGGGATGGTAACTGGTGCTCGATCGGCTAGCTTTCGCTCCGCGGTTGGAATCTTTACCAGGGTTTCAATCCTGGGCAGGCAGGGCGCACTTGATTCCAGGGTGGCTAAACTCGGTTAGGTGTCCACACTTTCCCAGCTAGTAAGCGATTACGGTGTTCCGAACAAGGCGAACATCGAATGGCTGACCAGGTTGCAGTCGGAGTGGCAATTGGTTGCCGATTTGTTGTTTGCAGATCTCGTTCTTTGGGTGCCCACCAAAGACGGTAGCTTTGTTGCCGCAGGTCACGCTAGGCCATCGAGCGCCGCGACAGTTTTCTATAGAGACATCAGCGGGGAACCCATTCGCAAAGAATGGCTGGCAACGGTCAAGCAAGCATTTGAATCAGGCCAGATTGTCGAGCAAAAAAGCGCAGATACCGTAGCTGGCCTACCAACTAGATTTAGTGCCATTCCGGTGCAAAAAGAAGGCACTCTCGCAGAGGATTTAGCTGGCCCAATTGCGGTTATCACTAGGCACACTAATCTTTCTGAAAGCAGAACCCCAAATAAGATCCAGCTCAACTACGTAAGTTGCGGCAAAGAATTACTAACCATGATCACCGAAGGAACTTTCCCCGATTACTCATCACCAACTGGTAGAAGACGTGGTGCACCAAGAGCTAACGATGGCTTACTCAGACTCGATGTTGATGGAAATGTGAGCTTTGCTAGCCCTAATGGACTATCGGCATTTAGCCGCCTGGGAATCGAAGGCGAAATTGAAGGTAAGTCACTAGCTGAGGTCGCGACAAAAATTGTTAAAGAGCAATCCACCGTTGATGAGTCGCTACCGCTTGTGCTAACCGGGAAAGCTCCCTGGCGTGCAGATCTCGAATCAACCGACGTCACACTTTCGGTTCGAGCCATTCCACTTATGAAATCTGGCGCTCGAACCGGAGCCATCGTGCTGTGCCGTGAGATTACAGAACTTAGACGGCAAGAACAGCAGCTGCTCACTAAAGATGCCACTATTCGTGAAATTCACCACCGCGTGAAGAACAATCTACAAACCGTTGCCAGCTTGATGCGCATTCAAATGCGCAGAACCACAAGTGACGAAGCCAAGGAAGCACTCGATCAAGCCATTCGCAGGGTTTCTGCAATAGCCCTTGTGCACAACACCCTGGCCGAAGGGTTCTCCGACGAAGTGAACTTCGATGAAATTTTTGAATCCAGCATGCGGCTAGTGGGGGAGCTCGCCACCGACTCATCGAGGGAGATCAAGCTTCGAATTGATGGAAAGTTTGGCCAGTTGGATAGCAAATTTGCAACCCCATTGGCCGTTGCCCTAACCGAGGTTGTGACCAATGCGGCTAGTCACGGACTGGGTGAGCACGGCGGAAGCATCCTTATAACACCTAGGCAAACAGCCAAGCAGCTCACCATTGAGGTCGAAGATAACGGGGTCGGATTCGCAAAAGGTGCCATCGGCCAGGGCCTTGGAACTCAGATAATTAAGACCCTTATCGAGGGCGAATTGCGGGGAAAGATTAGTTGGTTTTCACCCAAAGATGGCGGCACGAAAGTCGCCATAAGTATTCCAATTTAGCTAGCGCGACGAGCCCTGGCGTACTTGCGCTTTAGAGACTTACGCTCGTCTTCACTCAGGCCACCCCAAACTCCGGTGTCCTGGTTTTCCTTGATTGCATATTCGAGACATTCGGTTGTCACGGTGCACTGGCGGCAAACTGCCTTAGCCTGCTCGATCTGATCTACCGCAGGACCGGTGTTTCCAACTGGAAAAAACAGTTCTGGGTCTTCATTTAGGCATCGAGACTGGTTGAGCCACTGCATATCCATGCGAATAATCCTTTATCGGTTGGCCCCCATAGCCAATACGGGCAATACAAACTCTCACTTAGGTTGGTGAGGTCGAAAATTGTGATTTACGCTTGATTGCGTAACTCGTGTTCTGTATCTAATCGTTCCATACTGGTAGCGGTTTGTAAATACCCAACTTTGGAGCCCAAATGAGACCCTTTCGCAAGGCCCCAGCCCTGGTCCAAATTGTGCTTATTTTGCTGGTTCTTGAAGCCCTAGTTTTAGCGGCTGTTTTTTTCACTCTACTTTTTGAATTATTCTCGGGACAATTTCAAAGTATTTACGCAGAGGTGTTTTTGTTGGCGCTAGCAGCGGGTGCAACGTTGTGGGTATTGACTTTTTCTAGAGGCTTATTAAACAAAAAACGCTGGGCAAGAAGCGCAGCATTCTTCTGGCAACTACTTCAAGCAGTTGTCGGTGCAGGTGCAATTGCCGAAACTGGAACCAGCCGAATATTCGGAGCATTGCTTGTTCTTATTTCAGGAGTAACAGTTGTGCTGTTGTTTAATGCAAAAGTTGTCGAAGCAACCAATGAAGAAACCGATGGGGATCTAAAGAACTAGATGTCCAGCTGCTTGCGAAGGCTATCGACGTGACCGGTTGCCTTTACGTTGTAAAGAGCAAGCTCTAGCTTTCCTTGCTCATCGACCGCAAAAGTTGATCTAAGAACACCCTCGTAGGTCCTGCCATACATGCTCTTGGTGCCAAATGCTCCGTACTTTTTGTGAACAGTTAGGTCAGGATCTGCGAGCAGAGCGAACTTGAGCTTGTGAGCTTTCTGGAACTTCTGCATCTTTTCGACGCTGTCTGGAGAGACTCCAAGAACCACATAACCGGCCTTTTCTAGAGCTTTGAGGTTCACGTTAAAGTCTTCAGCTTCCTTGGTGCAACCAGGTGTCAGGGCAGCTGGAAAGAAGTAAACAATAACCTTTTTGCCCTTGAACGAGGACAGTTTCACCTTGGATCCATCGTGATTAACGAGTGTGAAATCAGGGGCCTTGTTGCCAACTTCGAGCCTCTTTGCCTCAGCCATTTATCCTCCAGTGGGGTGAATTGGGTTGTATCTCAAGTCTAAACCAAGCCCAATTGGGGTGTGGTGGCCAGCGATTATGCTTGAAGAATGTTGCTGCGGTTGATTCAAATCTCTCGTCCAGTGCTTTGGATCAACACCATAGGCACCTCGGTTATTGCCATGTGGCTTGGTGGGGACCTGTGGCGCTGGGACATCATTCCTTTCCTTATTTGGGTGACCTTCCCCTTCAACTTGTTGATCTATGGAATCAACGACATCTTTGACCAAGAAACCGACAATATAAATGCCCGCAAGGGTGGCATGGAAGGCGCCAAGATTAGCCCGCGCGAAGTGGTTCCCATTTTCGTAGCGGTTGCGGTAACTAACATCCCGTTCTTGATCTACTTTGCCTTTACGGTGCCACCAGCAGCCATGGCTTGGATATTGGCCTACGGACTCTTTTTCTACTTCTATTCATCGCCACCATTTAGGTTCAAGGCCAGACCGGTCTGGGATTCTGTATCTAACACCGACTATGCCTTCCCGCTAGTTTTCATTCCATTGGCCTTTGGCCACGAACCACTTTGGTTTGCTGCCATTGGCCTGATGGTCTGGTCCATGGCCAAACACACCTTTGATGCCGTGCAAGATATCCCACAAGATAGCTTCGTTGGAATCAAGACAACCGCTGTATGGCTTGGCACCAAAGGCAGTGCTTACTGGGTTGGTTTCTGGTGGCTAATCTCCACTGTCTTGTTTGCTCTTGTGAACATTCCAGTAGCTATCGTGAACGCGGTGATAGCCGGTTACCTAACAATTTCTATCTTCAGAAAACCAGTTCCCGAAACCGGTCGAAAGCTATACCGGCTTTCGATCGCCTTCCCATACATCGCAGGAACAGTTGCCGGTGTTCAACTAGTAGCTGCAATGTTTATAGGTATCTATCCTTGAGCCAGAAATCTATTGTTGTAATCGGTGCTGGAATCAGCGGTCTGGCAACCGCAGCCCTACTTGCTAAAGCCGGACACAAGGTCACGGTTTTGGAAGGCTCCGACTGGATCGGAGGGAAGTCAAAAAGAATCATCGTTGACGGCCAGCGCATGGACACTGGCCCAGCCCTTGTTACTTTTCCAGGGGTCTGGAAAGAGTTTCTTCGGAGATACGACAATCTGGGCGATACCTCTATACCTGCAAGCCAGATTGCACCAATAGAGTTCGAACCACTAGCTGAAGTGGGCGAGTACTTCTATAAAGGGGATAAGTGTTTACTTCCTGTTGAACCAGGCAATAAGTGGCACGATAGCTGGACTAGATTCGAATCGGTTCACGGCAAGCTTGATAAAGAGATCACGACATTACTAACTAACACCTCTATGAGTCCAAAGGCAGTGCCGGCCGTTAGCAAGCTAGTTTCCAACTACGGCCTGCGACTTACCACCAAGAGCTACCTCGATGGCTTGAAGTGGTTACCGGAAGGACTCAAAGAAGTTATCTCTATTCACACCTTGAATGCAGGCGTAGCACCAGAGAGCACACTGGCTCTTTTTGCAACCATGCCAGCAGTTATGGCAACCCAGCAAGTGCTGGTTCCAGTCGGTGGCGTGAATGAGATTCCTCTTACTTTGGAAAAACTAGCTCGTCACGCAGGGGCCGAGATAAGACTGAACGAGGAAGTGGTTTCCATCTCCAATAAAGAGGTAAAAACTAGCTCCGCTAGTTACCAAGCCGACATTGTGATTTCCAGCCTGGACGCCAAGGTGACCGACCGGTTGCTGGGTAAGACAACCCAAGAGGCTAACCGCAAGATGTCGTGCAGTGGTGTTGCGATCTATGCCGTGTTAGATCAGGACCTACCAGAAGACACCAAGACCCATTCGGTGATCATGCCGGATGACCCAGCAGCGCTGCACAAGTCCCTTGGAAGCAAGGAACTGCCTGAGCAGTCGATGGTATTTGTGAATTACTACAAGGCAGGGCATATCTACCCCAACAAGAAATCAACGGTAGCTGTGTTGATTACCGCTCCAGCCGATGGCAAGCATTACGACATCAACAGTGACTTTGCTAAGCGAGAGCTGGAGCGAGTAAGCAAAGTTATGGGCCTACCGAAGAACATCAAAGAGTACTTTGGTGAATACCAGATTCTAGATCCCGAGTACTTCTCTGGCTGGGGAGCAACCGGGGGAGCGCTCTATGGCGAAGCCAGAAAAATCTGGCAGTCTGGACCACTTCATCAACCAAAGCATTCGTCACTTCTTCGATCATGGCTTTGGAGAGTAGGGGCCTCAACTCACCCGGGGGGCGGAATCCCAGCAGTGCTAGGTGGGACGCTAATTGCGACCGAGAAGCTGCTGAGACAAATTGGCAATGAGGAGCCAGGGGATCACGATTTACTGCTGCTAAACCAAGCCTCGTGAGTTGTTTACGAAAAGCTAACCTAGCCTTATCGAGACAATCACTTCAGAACCAACTTCTAGCTTTTCGGAAAATCGAACTGCGTTCTTAATGGGCAAATAATAGACACCATCTTTGGGAATGAGTGCTGTTGAGAAATCAGTCTTTCCGATCTTCCCAAGAACAGGAATCACACCCCAACCATAGGTGAGCTGGGCTGCCATCGCTTTTATCTTCTTGCTTTGCACCTCGGGAACTGGAACAAAGTAAAAAGGAGAAGGTCCGCGCCATTCGATCATGGCGCCCTTGAACTTAGTAACCACTAGCTCTTTGGAAAGCTCATGATTGCGGAGTTTACGATGGCAATCAGATAAACCCCACTAACTACCCAGGGCCCAAAACCTTCTGAAATGCTTGAAATTGGAACTCGCTTGGACATGTGAAAAACGTTTATGGCAAGGTGTGGTGCAAAGACAACCCAAGCCAAAGCCATGGCAATCGGAATGGCACCAAGCGCCGGAATCGAGAAAACCGGAATGGTAATTATCAGCACAAGCCACGCAGACGCAACATAAAAGTCATGCATGGTCTTTAGTTTTAGCTTCCAAGGCGGCCCGTAGGTCTTATAGGCAACACCTGCATGAAAAGCAATCCACACAAACGAAACTAGAAAAAACACCCTGGGGACGATGTCCAGAGCCATAAGTCCGCCTGCTTGACCATGCTCCATGTGATACGCGTGGTGCACAAATATATATCCAAAAGCCATAGGCCAAGCCAGCAATCTGTTGAGATTAATTAGAGCCGTTGGCTTACCTTTGATCCCAAGACCCACCAGCAACGAAAGCAATATTGCCCCCAAAATACCCAACACCACAACCTCTTCAGTGAGGTTGGTGTGTGAGGATGCTGGCTCACCTAGGGAGTAACCCCAACCCCCAAAAGCTATGGCAAGTACAACTAAAGAAAGAGTAAGGATTGTGTTTTGGTTGGATTTTAGAATATTCATGACTTAAGTCTAAGTCGCCGCTGAAGACTCTTTTTCGCCACAGCCCTTTGCTAGTACCCGCCTAAAACCACACCCACTCTAGGTTTTGAACCAATTAGCGCAAGTGGTATTGTTTAGAACTGTTGCCAATTAGGCAGCAAAAAGCACCTCTAGCTCAATCGGCAGAGCAACTGACTCTTAATCAGTGGGTTCCGGGTTCAAGTCCCGGGGGGTGCACGGAAAACCCAGCTACTTCTCACGAGAGCTGGATTTTCTTACATTTTGGGCCTATCCAGCTAGAGGTCAAGTCTCCAATTTCAGTAGTGACCTACTGATAAGGAGTTTGTGATGTTAGTTAGCGAATGGGCAACAAAGTATTGGGAAATCTCTACAGTCACCAAGAAGACCTTGTATGACTATAAAAGTGTCTTTGGACGAGTAATTGAGCCTCACATTGGACATTTGGACCTTGAGAAAGTGTCCTTATTGGATGTTCAAAAGATGGTCCTATCAACTACCCCCTACCAAGCACGTCTTTCATTGATGATTGTGAAAACTCTCTACAGAGAAGCAAAGATCTATGGATTCACAGAGAAAAATCCAACCATTGGAGTAAAGCTACCCAAGCGTCCAGAGCCAAAGAGAGTATTCCTAACTTGGGATCAGGTAAATGCTCTTGACTGGGGGAAATACAACGATCAGGTTAGATTCCTGGCATTGCACGGACTTAGGTGGAGTGAGGCGGTAGCTCTAACCAAGCAGGACATTAGCGATGAATACGTCTCAGTAAACAAATCCATCTATGGATCTACCAAATCAGCATCTTCAAACAGGAAAGTTCCATACATTGGCTATTTCAAACCCCTACCTAAGACCTACAAGGCTTTAGCAAAAGCAGTCAATAAGCATGGGATAACAGTTCATTCACTTAGGAGGACTTATGCATACTTATTGAAGCAACAAGGTGTTCACGTCACTACCGCTCAAAAATTGTTGGGTCACGCAGACCCCATGGTGACCCTAAAGATCTATACATCAGTTCTTGATAATGAATCTGATTCTGTAGGAACTATGCTCAGAAACGTAGCTAGAAAGCCCTCAGTGGCCAGCTGAAGGCTCTCCAACTATGTTGTCTCTGTAAGAACCCCTCCAATTTGAAGGCACCATTACACACTGTTGATTCAGTCATTTAGCTTCAGATTTGTATACCTAGTTTCAGTCAGGTGAAAATCTGAAAGATCTATTTGTGTGCACTGATACAGCCTCTTGCAAATTTCTTCAAAAAGAACAGTGGGCACACAATCTTGCGAGTGCCTTTTGAATCCGTCTCAGTCCTGCCAGAAAAGGAACCACTGCTCATCTGGGTCATCGTCATTGAATTCTTCAATTCTTATACCGTCATTTTCATAGAATAATGTCATCATTCATCACCTCCTGTCTATGAATCTGTATTTATCTATTTAGATATGCCCGCAAGACGGGCAATAGTAAGCCAAGGAGAATTTCTCTTTAGTAATTCAAGGGATCTTCTTCTTGACTTTTTATCCATCCACTGACCGTCAGGGAAGTGGATCACTGAAAGTGTGAATAGGTATTAGATAAAGGATTAGATAGTGGATTAGAGAGGTATTAGGTGTATTAGGTAAGCACCGCATAGCAGAATCACCCCTCTTCTTCTAATGGGACTAGATCTTCCCTGCCCCAAGACTCACGTCTCTTTCTTTGCTTGATTTCTGGGTCGTCCTCACCAATAACGGGCCAGATCTGGTCGCTAGTCCCAGCTCTATGACGGACCTGAATCCAACCAAGCTCCAATGCCTTCTTTTTTGCCTTAGCTACATAATCAGTGGATCTATTCATCTGGATTTCTATAGTGTCGTGCGTGGCATAACAAGGTGTGTATGAGTTTTCAGGTTTCTTTGTGTGCTCCCAAGTCGCTTTAGAAGCTACGTAGCGACATAGGTCCTTTACATCGTGGGGTATCCAAGCTGCATTTACCATGTTCATCCACTGAGCCTGTTGTATTGACTTCTTTATAAACCAAGGCTTATCTTCATTTACTGCCATGTATCTCCTTCTATTCTCAAATTAGTAATAAGACTGGTAAGTAACAGCCCTAAAACTGAAGAAACCCCTCCAAGGAAGACAGTCTCAAACACTGTTTCCCTGATGGGGTTAGAAATCTTTTGATTTCTTAGTCAATTTTACCGTGACCCACCGACATTTCTGAGGGGAGTAAATCTCACACATAATCACTATTTGTTTATTTAGTTATTCATCACTCAAATACCCCTTCAATTTCACTTTTTTAAAAAGTGATAAAAACGGTGGGATAATTGATGTATGGAAAGAACTGCAATCTATGCAAAACGAGGTCGTTAGTTTCCACGATTCTCAACAAGATTTACTGTCTAATCAGCTAGAAGAATTTCCTCTTGCCAATTGGAACGGCTACAACTACCCACTTGCTTGTCGTTTGATAAAAGAGGGTGATGCTCAGTATCTCTACCCTGTAATGAAGCGGAGTGCTAAAAGTCTCAACGGATACATAGGCTGGGCCAAATACGCTCCTGAATGGAATTACAAAGCAGTAGCGACATTTGTAAAAGATCACCTGGATGACCAACTGCCTAGGTGGCATCTGGTCTTCACTATTGGAAAGCAAGTTGTGGGTTTTGGATCCCTCGCTCCCATGGATCATAAAAGAGACGTTCAAGTGTCCTTATGGGTTGCTTTGGGTCATGAAGGTAGGGGAATTGGAAAGTGGATTGCAACAGTTCTAGAGTGGTATGCCTTTTATGTATTTGGCTATGACTTCTTGTTCTACCAACATGATTCCAGCAACCGAAAATCTGGGGCACTGCCACCAAAACTTGGATATTCCTTCTCTCACTCTTTTGACATGGAGAAAACAGCACTCAAGGAAAGTGGTTTCTGGTATTCGTGGGTAAAGCAGCGACCAGAGGGGCTACCTCCAGGAATAATCGACACAGGCAACTGGGATAAATGGAGTGACATACCTATGCCTTGGGTAAGTCTCATCTAACGCTTCTGTATTGTCTGAAGCGTCAAATAGAGTTCTCATGTGGGGCAAAAAACAGCATTTGAGAAGGTTCTCGAATCATTGGGTCGAGAATCATTCTCCAAGGGAACCAAATTTGAACGAGTATTGAAGTGGTGGCTTCAAAACGACGACATCTGGTCCAAAGAGTTTCTCCCCGACACCGTAAAACTTTGGGAAGAGTCAACTTATCGCACTGGCCCAGACATTGGTGTAGATCTAACGGCCACAGACATCCATGGAAATGTATGGGCAATCCAAGCAAAAAATTGGAACCCAGATGTAGTGTTACCGAAATCTGAAATAGATAAGTTTCTAACAGCTTCCAATACAAGGTTTTTTCATAAACGTTTACTAGTGACTACAACAAATGTAATCTCAACCAATGCTCTACGTGCGATACAGGAACAAGAGAAGCCCGTTGTAGTTGTTTCTAAAGCAAACCTGGAAGATTCGGAAATCTGGGAATTCTTCAACGACTCTATGCGTCCAGCCAAAGCAGCTCCCAAAAAAACGCTGTTCCCGCATCAGTCAGAGGCAATAAAGGCCGTCACGGCATCTTTCAAATTGAATACACGTGGACAGCTACTGATGGCCTGTGGATCGGGTAAGACAATAACTGCCCAGAGGATTCAAGAAAAACTCGATTCCGAAACAACTCTTATTCTGTTGCCCTCGCTTCTTTTGGTGGAACAAACCCTAAAGTCTTGGAGAGCGGAGGCTTCAAAACCATTTCTAGCTTTGAGCGTCTGTTCGGATTCTTCCGTGAATGGGGATGAGCCTTTATCCAAGACTTCCGACATGCCCTTCCCCGTCACTACAGATTCAAGTGAAATTCGTAAGTTTCTTCAGCTCCCAGGAAAGAAAGTAATTTTCTCCACCTACCAGTCCTCCCAGAAAATCGAAGAAGCTGTGAAGGGCAAGAAGTTCCAATTTGATCTGGTCATCTGCGACGAAGCACACAGGCTAGCGGGGAAGGTAGATAAAGCCTATGGAACCGTTTTTCGAGAAGGTGCAATACCTTCACGACGCTATCTGTTTATGACTGCTACCCCAAAGATTTTCTCTTCCAGATTGAAAGTTCAAGTGGGGGAAAATGACATTGAAATTCACTCAATGGATGATGAAGAAAAATTTGGGCCCGTTTTCTACAATTTCACATTCGCAAAAGCGATTGACGCCAAAGTCCTGACTGACTACAGGGTGATTGTCATGGGCGTGGATGACTCGTCAATTAGAGGTCTTGTAGAAAATCGACATTTTATTGACTTTCAAGACACCACCGTCGATGCTTCAACTCTTGCCGCTCATTTCGGAGTAGCCAAAGCGATGAATACCCATTCCATCAAACGAGTAATCTCCTTTCATTCACGAGTTGAACGAGCTAAAGAATTTGCAATTATGCACAAGAATGTTGTTGCTCACTTGTCAGGAAATTCTTCTAGCCAAATTCTGTCGGAAGCGATTTCAGGAAAAGACTCGGTATTTCGACGAAAACAGCTTCTAGACAAGCTTCGAGATCTAGACGGTGTTGAATCCGGCATTGTGACAAACGCAAAGTGCTTAACCGAGGGCGTCGACGTTCCTTCACTTGATGGTGTTGCATTCGTAGATCCGAGATCAAGTCAAGTTGACATAGTTCAGGCTGTTGGGAGAGCAATACGCAAAGGGGGTAGAGACAAATCCGTGGGCTACATCATCCTGCCGGTATTTTTCTCTTCAAGGGACCTAGACGAACAGACAATCGACGAGAGTCAATTTGCACCTGTCTGGCAAGTGCTAAATGCACTCAAATCCCATGACACCAAACTAGAGGAAGAGATCAACACCCTGAGAAGGGGTCTTGGTCAGAAAAAGCCAATAGCTGAACTGCCATCAAAAATCATCTTTGACCTTCCGGTGGGCCTTCCTGTTCAGTTTGCAGACAAAATAAAAACTTATTTACTGGAAAGAACTTCAAGTATTTGGGAAGAGTGGTTTGCCCGATTAGTGCTATTTGCTCAAGAGTCAGGTCATTGCAGGCCAAAGAGGGAGTTCTCTGACGACGAAGAACGGGCTTTAGGAACTTGGGTAGTTAACCAACGCACCAAGTTCAACAAAGGAAAACTTGAGAGCGAAAGGGTTAGGAAGCTTGAGAGCATACCCACCTGGACTTGGGATCCTATGGAGTCGCAATGGATGGAATACTTTGACCGACTAAAGGCGTATGTCGACATAAACGGCACTTCAAGGGTTCCATCAACATACCGGAGTGAGGATAAAACACCCCTTGGAAAATGGGTGGCAAAGCTCAGAGCAAAGAGGAATGTGTTGAATTCAAATCAGATTCTTTTAATTGAGGCTCTGCCCGATTGGACTTGGGATCCATTCGAAGATCTTTGGATGGAAACTTTTGAAACACTGAGGGAATATTCAATAGACAGTGGCAATACATCTCCTCCGAGAACCTTAAAAAGTCCATCTGGAACTGGGGTAGTCGGCTGGTGTATTCGCATGAGGGGCGAGAGAGACAATCTCACGCAAGAAAAGAGACAATTACTAGAGTCTTTGGCAGGCTGGCAATGGGACCCTCATGGTCACAAGAGAAATCTTGGTTTAGAGGAGTTAGATAGTTATGTTTTAGAACATGGCGATTCACGTGTGCCCCTCAAATACATTTCACCTTCTGGATTCAAGCTAGGTTACTTTGTCTCAAAGAACCGGGGGGCTTACAGAGAAGGAACTTTGAGGCCTGAGCTTCAAAGAAGACTTGAGTCCTATAAAGGCTGGGCATGGAATACGGTAGAGCAGGGCTGGGAAGAAAGTTTTGAGATTTTGAAGAAATACGTAAAGTCGGAGAAATCACTCCCAACCAAAGAGCATGTGACCAAAGAAGGCATACTCATTGGCAGGTGGGTAAATCACCAGCGAGTTCTGGGAAACTCCGGAAAGCTAAGTGCAGATAAGGTTACGAAGCTAAACTCAATTCCTCATTGGAAGTGGGATGTTTTTGGTTCGGCGTGGGATGATGCCTACCAGAAATTAGAGGAATTTCTCCGAGAGTCCGGAGGGGTTTGGCCAAAATACGAGACTAAGACACTTTCAGGATTTGGTCTAGGAGACTGGGTTTACACTCAACGCAAAAAATTCGACAACTTGAAGCCCATGCAACAGAAGAAGTTGTTGGCATTGAAGGGGTTCCAAAAGGATAAAAACTGAAGTCGGACACGAAACGTCGAACCTACTTACAAGCCGTTATCTGGCAGTTATTTTGTGAGGCTCTGGTTCGCAACTTGCACCAAAAGACCTACTGACTACAGATCAGTTGACTTTTTGGATTAGGGTTAGAACATGGTTTATGCGGGGAAAATTGAGGGAATCGCAGTCGTCCTGTCTGAATATAAGGCGATGCGGGTAGCTGATTACCAGCGAAATTACGACTGGACAAGAAATGAACTCGAGGAAACTTGGCGTGACTTACGTTCCACAATAGCGACGGATAAAGATCACTTCTTCGGAAGCCTAATTCTTCAAAAGCTATCCGCAACTGAATGTGAGTTGGTTGATGGACAACAGCGTGTAACTTCTCTCTTTTTGTTTGCTGCCAGACTCAGAGATGAGCTGCAAAAGCTTCCAATCAAGGAAATTCCGGGCACTTCAGAAGGAGAACGAGACATAAATGTGAGACAGGCTCTGGAGGACTTCCTTTACGGGCAGGATGTCAGCACAACCAAGCCTCGATTTGAACCTAACGTTCTGATACAGGAACTTGGAGCCTTAGCTTTCTCACCTACTCGTCCGGAAATGGACAGGGATTTCCCTAAACGATCTCGGGGTGACGACAGAGCGGCAACTTTGGCATTCAGAAATGCTTACTGGCACATAAAGGATCTTGTCGAGAAAGACCTCGAACCCTACTTTGGCGATCTAGACAAGCTCAAGAGGCTTCATCAGCTCAGCTCGGCTTTACTAAAACGGCTAAAGGTTCTGCCCATCACGACAAATGATTCAGAGGAATCGTTAAGCGTATTCATGACAACCAACGATCGTGGACTTCCATTAGGTGTTTTCGACATTGTTAGAGGTCAGGTATTGAGAGCACTAACACTTGATCTCCCTGAACAGGAGAAGAGACATGTCTTTGTGGAGACACTTTCGGACTGGGACGAAATCCTGAGGAATGTTGAAGGCTCCAAACCTGACCAGTTCCTGAGACATTATCTTTTGAGCGAGAGATCTGAAAAAATCACTATGAAGTCCCTTCCTAAAGTTACAGACAAAGAAATTAATCTCACTACGAGCGGCTACAAAGAAAGAGCAACCAACCTTTGGGTTGGCATCAGGGCGGCTTCAGATGTTTACAACCAAATACTTAGGCCGACAATAAAGGGGGAGTCCAAAGATAGACTTCACTCCTTGTTGCTTCTTGCAGATAGCTATCGGCTGCTCTTGCTTAGAGTGCTAAGTCCGGAGGCGGAACTTACGCCCAGTGAACAAGCAGAGCTAATAAGACTTACGCTTATTGCTGTTTTCAAATGGATTATTGCAAACAAAAATGCACAGGAGTTTGAATCGGAGCTTCAAAAAGTAGCGAAACCAATTTGGACAGTTGGTGGCTTCAAAGAATCTAAAGGGATTATTGAAGAGCTAATTGCAGGTTTTGAACTGAATAATATAGAAGCTTTCTTGGCAGATGGAGTTAGTGTCCAGACCGCCAAGGCGATATTTTTTGCGATTGAGAGCGAACTTAGCGGGAAAGCAGACAATTTAAACTACGAGACTATTCACCTTGAGCATGTCGCACCGCAGAAATCAACATCCGAATGGGTCGAAAAGCTATCAGGGTCTGAATTCTCCTACCAGGATCTTGTGAGCGACATAGGGAACATGACAATTCTGGACGAGGGTTTGAATACAAAAATCAAGCAGGCTATTTTCTCGATCAAGAAAGATTCTTATAACAGTTCTCGGAGCAATATGACAAACGATCTATGTGGCGTGGCTGAATGGGACCCAAACCTAATTGTTCTTAGGCGAAAATGGATTTCTCAATCCCTATCAAATATATTGAGAATAAAGCCCGAACCAATTTTGCATTTTACAAAATGGCTATCAATACAAAACTAGATCACGCAACGATCGTAAGGAATCCTCAAGTGCGGACGATTGGGATAATCGTTGACTCTGTGGTGGAGTGTTCGTGGGCTAAAAACGATATGGCGAGGGAGTTCTAGGTGGGCTGGGGAACATTTGCAGCATTTCAAGCATTGCGTGTCACTCGGAAGTGGTCCAGTGCAATAAACGCTAGTGAAAACACACCATTTTTTGGACCAATATTTTTTTGGGTCCTAAGTAAATTTCACCAATCTTACATTCGGAGAGTTTTTCGGGGAACGGTAATCATGCACCCTTCCATCTGGGATTCAGTAGATCTGGATTACTGGGAAGAGGCAATATCGAGACGTGCAGGAAAGGACTGGCGAATTCTTGTATTGATCCAAATAGTGGTTCTAGCTGTAGGAATTTCTACATTTTGGCAACTAATCTTTCTTTACGTTCCGGGTTTTTGGTATTACGGAAAGTGGCAAGCTATCAAGATTTACTCCACTGAAATCAATAAGGAATTTGCAGCTGAAGGGTTTGACATTCCAAAGCTTTTTTCGGAAATCCCCGCTCTCCTAGAAGACGAACGCCAGGCAAGTCAAAAGCAAATGCAAAGGGACCTGAAGCGACAAGAGGATGAGGACTACAAGCGGAAGTTTGGAAAGAAGAGAAGTTAGGCCACTCTGGACGGGTCTAGATTCATAACGCCTGTGGAAACGAAAGAACATCTGGCTGATACGGAATCAGTTGCCTCACTATGATTGGAGCATCTGAGTTTCGGGGGCAGGGGAATCATGAATAAACAAACAGTGATCGTCGTTGGGATTTTAGCCCTGACACTAGGTATAACTTCTTGCGGTAACGGCTTCATGTCGACTGATACTTCAGCCCCTGAATCAGGTCAACCAGTAGCCAAACTTTCCATATTCCACGAGGGGTGTTCCAAGCTCGAAAGTGGAGAGCTAGAGCACAAGCACCTAGAAATTTATCGACCAGTTCTAGTTGACATCTGTAGCAACTTCGAAATGGACTATGGGCTGGTAAATGTAGTAGCTAGTGAACGTGTCAACCAATCAAGCGTCGATCTGTATGTGGATCACAACGTTTTCGGGCTTTCATACTGGAACAGATATGTAAAAGGTGGGATGCCTCCTCTTGAAATGATTTTGCTAATGGAGGATGAGCAGCAGTGGTGGACTAGTCAACTTGAAGGAAAGTTGACTTTGGAACCTGAATGGTTTGGGCCGACGGACGGAGGCGGACATTGCTATGCCGCTGAGGCGGAAGCTTTTTGCCCGAAAGGCTATTACTCTATGGACTCTGAGACCACAGGGGTGAATAACATTCTCACCACGATGCTGGGTAGTCGGCTGGAATGGACTACTTTTCGCAAAGTTACGCCCATACATGAATCAACACACCAGTTTCAATCAATCACTGGTCTTGGTCATTGGCGGTATTGGTATGTAGAGGGCCAAGCCACTTATTTTGAGCTAGCGAGCTCGGTTTTGGTCTCTGGCCTCGGTGCTTCAGATTGGCGTGACGAGCAGGCAAGTTTGACGATGAGTCAGGACGAATTGAAGTTCTCCGCAGACACTGCTGATGAAACCTATGACCACATGCAAAAATGT
>JBIIQC010000032.1:0-9428 GCA_044342295.1 Rhodoluna sp.
TCATCTATTGGGGTGAGTAACGGGACTTGAACCCGCGACATCCTGGACCACAACCAGGCGCTCTACCAGCTGAGCTATACCCACCATGTCTTTGGGCTAAGCCCGAAGCTTCTATATTCTATTGCGTTTAGAGCTGGTCGGCTATTTGCTTGGCAGCATCGGATTCTGGCCCGGGCTGGGAAACAAACACTGTGTGTCGGTAGTAACGAAGCTCAGCTATCGACTCTCTAATGTCAGCTAAGGCTCTGTGACCACCTGATTTTTTAGGTAGCTGGAAATAGACCTTTGGAAACCATCTTTTGGTCAGTTCTTTCACAGAAGAAACATCAATGTTTCGATAGTGCAGGTGCGCATCAAGTTTTGGCATGTACCGATTTAGGAACATGCGATCGGTCCCGATTGAGTTTCCAGCTAGCGGAGCAGTTCTAGCCTCCGGCGCAAAACCCTTGACGTACTCGAGAATCTTTTGTTCTGCTTGGTCAACGTCTAGACCATCGGCAAGAAGGGGGAGCAACCCAGACTCCTTGTGCATTTGAGTCACAAACTCTCCCATTTGCGCAAGTGAATCTGGTCTTGGTTTGATTACAACGTTCAGCCCAGCCTCATCAAGGATGTTCAGGTCAGAGTCGGTTACTAAAACGGCAATCTCGACCAGTGAGTCTTTTTCGACGTCGAGACCGGTCATCTCGCAGTCGATCCAGACCAAGTTCTCCAAAGACTTCATAACCTTGAAAGCTTAGCGTTTAAGCGCTAGGCGCTTTCTCGACTTGGCCTTTGGCCTTACCTTGCCCTTAGTTTTTCTCTTTAGCGCCTTGCGTTCAGATCTTCCCTCGATCAGCCAGTAAAGAACTGGAACAATCACAAGCGTCAGCACTGTCGAGGAAACCAATCCACCAATAACAACAATCGCCAATGGCTGGCTAATGAAACCCCCACCGGTGATGCCAAAAGCTAGCGGTGAAAGCGCAAATATTGTTGCTAGCGCTGTCATAAGAATTGGACGAAGACGCTGTCTTGAGCCATCCATGATCGACTGCTGAATTGACTTACCCTGCTTGCGGTATTGGTTTATCAGGTCAATAAGCACAATGGCGTTTGTGACCACCACACCAACCAGAAGCAGCATTCCAATAAGAGCCGGAACACCCAACGGAGTGTCTGTAAGTAGCAGAAGGCCCAAGGCACCGGTAGCAGCAAACGGGATCGAGATCAACAAGATAAGTGGCTGCACCAAGCTGCTGAAGGTTGCAACCATAACCAGGTACACAATTGCTACCGCAGCTAGTAAAGCTAGCCCTAGCTGACCAAAGGACTCAGCCTGGTCGGCAGAGACTCCACCGATGTTGGCAGTTGCTCCGATTGGTAGCTCAACGGCATCCAGAGCTTCAGTTACTGCTCTAGTGACGGCACCTAAGTCATCAGAATCAGGGGTTAGCGAGACTGTAGCCACACGGTCACCTTTTTCACTGGTGATTGCAACCGGTGCCTGCACCTCCTGGATGTCGGCAATGCTGTTTAGCGAGATAACACCGGTAGCAGTAGGGATTCGAATGTCTCGAATCTCGTCAAGTGTTGCAGGGGAATTTTCCTGAACAAGGAAAATCGGAGTTGATTCGTTATCGATGTTGACATCGCCTATCGAGCCTGGTCTAAGGGTTGCAGCAACTATAGATGACACCTGAATCTCGGTCAGCCCAGACCTAGCGGCCGCCAAACGATCGACGGTGATTTTGAGTGTTCGCTGTTGCTCCGAAAGTGAAGAAGAAACGTCGGAAATTCCCTCAACCTCAAGCATGCCGGCGCGCACCTTTTCAACAGCCGCAAACAATGCTTCGTCACTAGTTGCCGAGAGCTTGATGTCGATTGTTCCGGACCCACCAAGGCCACCTCCACCTTGCGGAAGAGTTACCTCACCAATGTCACTACGGGCATCAAACTCCGCCTGGACTGCTTCTTGAATAGCCGTGTTGTCGGCATCCTTGCTAACAGAAACCTGAATTGTTGTTGCGTTGGTGTTACCACCAAAGTTCACGCGACCATCTGCTCTGCCGCCGAAGGTTGCAAGAACGGTCTCAACACCTTCTTGTTCGAGAATTATGTTCTCAACAATCTTGGATGCTTCGTCACGCTGCTCGAAGGTGCTGCCAGCAGGCAGTTCTTGACGAACCACAAAGGTATCGCCACCGAAGTCACCAATGAAATCGGTCTTTAGCTGCGGAACAAGGGAGAAAGTAAACATTAAGATCGCACCCGCTGCTACCAAGGTAAGCCCAGGCTTTGCTTGGGTCTTTGTTAGCACTGGGATGTAACCACGCTGTAACCAGCTTCGCTTTTCTTTCTCTTCTTCAAGCTTGCGAGCTTTCTCCATACGAGTAGCTGCAGTCTTGGCAGATTCTTTCGCGCTCTGCTCTTCGCTAACGGGAGCCTTCAAGAACCAGTAGGCAAGCACCGGAACGATAGTCAAAGAAACTACCAGGGAGGCCAGCAGGGCGATTGTGAAGCTGAAGCTAAATGGCCTAAAGAGCTCGCCAACGATTCCTCCCACCAGAGCAACCGGCAGGAATACCGCAACGGTAGTAATGGTCGCGGAGGTAATGGCTCCAGCCACCTCCTTTACGGCGTCAATAATGGCGCGCTTTTTTGGTTCGCCATATGAAAGGTGCCGGTTGATGTTTTCAATAACAACAATCGAGTCGTCCACGACTCGACCAACCGCAATGGTTAGCGCGCTCAGGGTAAATAGGTTCAGGCTGTAGCCGGAGACCCAGAGGCCGATAAAGGTAACCAGTAAGGAAGTTGGGATCGATATTGCTGTCACCAGTGTGGATCTAATCGAGGTCAAAAAGACCAAGATAATCAAGATTGCAAAGGTAAGTCCGAGTGATCCTTCGATGCTTAGGTTCTCAAGCTGCTTCTCAACAAAGGGTCCCTGATCAAAAACTTTAGTGATCTCAACATCGCCACCTAGTTTTTCGACCAGTTCATCAATTTTTGCTTCAACACCATTTGAAATCGCTACAGTGTTACCTTCTTGAGTTTTTGTAACTTGGATGCCCAGTGAATCAAGCCCATTGGTTCTAGAAATAGAAGTAACCGGCTCGTAGTCGTAAGTTACTTCGGCAATTTCGCCAATGGTCAAAATTCGAGGAGTCGCCACAATTCCAGCCACCCCACCTAGCCCAGCAGGAATCTGACTGAAAGATGTTGCAGAAGGGATCAATGGCAGATTCTCAAAGTCCTCGACAGAGTTGACGTTGGTGCCAATTTCAATCTGGAGTTCACCTTCGGTATCAGTTATTGAACCGGCTGGAAGAATGAAGCCATTAGCTCTTAGTGCATTGGTTATTGAGGTTTGAGATAGACCATTGGCCAAAAGTACGCTGGTTCGAAGATCCAGAGTAATCTGCTTCTTTTTTCCTCCCGCTACCGTAATTTCCTGAACGCCAGGAACCTGGGACAAAATCGGAACTGCGATGTCTTCCAAGACTTCAGAAATAGCCTCGTTGTCACCCGTTGTTGAGGCAACCGACAAGACAATGATCGGGACGCTATCAAAAGATCCTGAGATTACCCTTGGCTCGACATCTGCTGGAAGTGAATCTTGAACATTTGCTACGACGCGGTTTAGCTCTTCTTCAACCTGAGCGGTTGTGACACCAAAATCAAATTCCACGCGCACCACAGAAACGTTGGCTCTAGAGGTCGATGTGACATTCACCAGATTCTTTAGAATTCTGGCTTCGTCTTCGATAATCGAAGAAACTTGAGCATCGACAACTTCAGGGGAAGCACCTGGGTAAGAAGTAACAATCGAAGCCTGAGGCACCTCAAAGGAGGGGAGCAGCTCCTGCTTTAGAGACCCGAGGGAGATTAGGCCGGCAACGGTCAAGATTATGGTCAAAAGCCCCACAACTGAGCGGTTGGCAAGAGAAGCGGTCGAGAGTCTAAACAAGGATGTCCCCTAAATAAGTGGTGGGTTTTTGTACCTACTAAGCAAACCACCTATCGGGCAAGGTAGCAAAAGCTTTAACCCAGCTCTCAGGCACTTCCCAGTAACTTACCTTGTGCTCAGGACTCGGGCGTAGGCTTAGGGGATGAAAAAAGCCCTGAAGGTCCTTTCCAGAGTGCTACTTGGCTTGCTTGTTGCAGCGCTAATCGTTCCCTTCTTGATTCCAGTTGAAACCAGTGGGACCAAGACCTATCAAGAAGCTGCCGGCCAGGCAACATCTTTTGCCAAGGCGCAGGGTATCGATGTTTACACTGACGTAACCGAGTTTGACTGCCAGACAGCCAGTGACTGCGATAACCCACCGGTTTTTATCTTGCTTCATGGCTTCGGGGCAAACACGTTTTCTTATCGCTTTGTGACAGAGCCACTAAGTGCTTACGGAGACGTTATCGCTTACGACCGCGCAGGCTTTGGCTTTACGGAAAGACCAACTAGCTGGGAAGGTGAGAACCCATACGGCTCAGCAGGTAACGACTTAATTCTTGACGAGCTAATTCAGACCTATGCCGCCAATAGAGATGTCTACTTAGTTGGACACTCCGCCGGAGGAACTCAAGCGGCTCAGTATGTGGTGGATAACCCAGGTGCAGTTACCGGTCTTGTTTTGATCTCGCCTGCGATACTCACCACCGGTGGATCACCTTCTGGATTCAACTGGATATTCAGCATCCCGCAATTAGATCACCTTGGACCGTTACTGGTTTCCTCAATTGCCTCCAGCGGCATGGATCTATTAGATCGGTCCTGGTTTGATAAGTCGAAGATCACCGAGGAAATCAAGGCAGGTTACCGTGCACCGCTAGAAATAATCGGCTGGGAAGAAGGCTTCTGGGAGTTCAACCGAGCGCCTAGAAGCTTTGATGTCAAGGAAAGATTGTCTGAGATCACGATTCCAACACTGCTCATAACTGGAGATACCGACGTGGTGGTAGCAACAGCAGACACCGAGGCGCTCGCAACCATGATAGAGGGCTCAAGCTTGGTTGTAATTCCTAGATCTGGTCACCTAGCCCAGGAAGAGACCCCAGTCGAGACGATGCAGGCAATCGATGACTACTGGAACAGCCTTTCTAAGTAGTTTGGGAACAAACTGGCTCCCAATTGGTTGACCTCAAAGCAGTAGACGAGAAAAGGGACAATAAAGAGTGGACATCAAGTTCGGTTTAGACACCTTCGGGGACATGACCCTAAAAGACGACGGCACTCCTGAAACGGCTGGCCAAGTTATTCGCAACGTCGTCGAAGAAGCCGTTCTAGCTGAACAAGTTGGCCTCGACAATTTCAACATCGGCGAGCACCACCGAGATGATTTCGCAGTTACCGCCCCCGACACTGTGCTTGCTGGAATCGCAACCAAAACCAGCAGGATTACTCTCGGATCTGGTGTGACGGTTTTGTCATCGGAAGACCCAATCAGGGTTTACCAGCGCTTTGCCACCTTGGATGGCTTATCTAATGGTCGCGCCGAAATAACCGCGGGCCGAGGATCCTTCACCGAATCTTTCCCACTGTTTGGCTACGAGCTTTCAAGCTACGCAGAACTTTTCGAACAAAAACTAGAGATGCTAGTTGAGCTTCTCAAAGAGCAGCCAGTGAACTGGTCCGGATCAATTAGGCCGCCGCTAGTAAACCAAGAGGTGTATCCAAAAACCGAGCGCGGTCAAATTCCTCTTCGAGTTGGTGTCGGCGGTTCTCCAGAGAGCGTGATTCGCGCTGCCAGGCTAAATGCCAATCTGGCATTAGCAATTATTGGGGGAGACCCGGCAAGGTTCTATCCTTACGCGAAGTTGTATCACGAGCAGATGGAGAATTTCGGTAACGAAGTCAGACAGATTTCAATTCACTCACCAGGCCACGTTGCAAAAACTGACGAGCAAGCCATTGAAGAACTCTGGCCAAGCTACGAGTCAAGTTTTGGTCGCATTGGCAAAGAACGCGGCTGGGGTCCGATGACTAAAGATCACTACCTGAATGAGGTCTACAACGGCAGTCTTTATGTTGGCGCACCCGAAACGGTTGCCAAGAAAATTGCATACGCACTGCAGTCAGTTGGAGCTAACCGCTTTGACCTAAAGTACTCAACGGGCCCTATGCCCCACTCCAAGTTGATGAGTTCAATTGAGCTATTGGGAACCGAGGTTGTTCCTATGGTGAAGCAGATTCTTTCAGAGTCGCTAGCGAGCAAATAAGTCCTGCTTGTCGCTAGCAATACAAAACAGTTTGCTGAGCTAGCCTAAATACTGACCAGATAGCTAGATCGTTAGGGCAAGCATGAATTACAAGG
Organism: Rhodoluna sp.; assembly: GCA_044342295.1. Lineage (GTDB taxonomy): Bacteria > Actinomycetota > Actinomycetes > Actinomycetales > Microbacteriaceae > Rhodoluna. Next base: position 6,294 of record JBIIQC010000032.1, read on the forward strand.
CATTATTCGCAGAGTTTTTAGGAACGGCAGTTCTTGTTGCAGCAGTAGTTGGTTCTGGAATTATGGGCAGCAACTTATCTGGCGATCTTCTAGTTGCCCTCATCGCAAACACAATTGCCACGGTCTTAGCTCTTGGAATCTTGATTCTCACTCTGGGCCCTGTAAGTGGAGCTCATTTCAATCCTGTAGTCTCAATCGCTTTGGCTATTGACCAGAGGTTCAAAGCCGTAACTGTGGCCCCTTACCTTGCTGCTCAGTTTGTTGGAGCAATTGCCGGTGCAGTGCTTGCCAACATAATGTTCGGGGCAGAAGCCATTCAGGTTTCTAGCAAGGGAATGCCAGGCGATGGCGCTGTAATCGGTGAGGTTGTTGCCACCGCAGGGTTGGTCTTCATAATTTTGAACCTTATTCAAACCAAGAGAACTGATCTGATTCCAGTTGCGGTTCCAGCGTGGATTGGGGCCGGCTACTTCTTCACTTCTTCAACTTCATTTGCTAACCCAGCAGTAACTGTTGGAAGAATTTTTACTGACAGCTTCTCCGGAATCGGACCGCAGACGGTTCCAAGTTTTGTCATTGCACAGCTGCTTGGTGCAGCACTGGGAATAGTTCTAGCAAAAGTATTTGCTAAGTCCAAAAAATAGTTTTAGGCGAAAGCTTCCGGTGGTGGGCAAGAGCACACCAAGTTACGATCTCCATAAACCGAGTCAACTCTTCTTACTTTTGGCCAGTACTTCCACAAATGCTGCGACTTTACGGGGAACACTGCTAGCTCTCTCGAGTAAGGGTGGTTCCACTCTTCGGTCAAGATCTTGGCGGTGTGAGGAGCTTGGCGAAGAGGGTTATCCTCGGGGCTCCAGGTACCGGCGCCAAGCTGATTTATTTCGTTCTTGATGGCAATCATGGCGTCGATAAAGCGATCAACTTCTTGCTTTGGCTCTGACTCGGTTGGCTCGATCATGAGTGTTCCAGATACTGGGAAGCTCATAGTGGGAGCGTGGAAGCCATAGTCAATCAATCTCTTTGCTACGTCGTCAACGCTCACGCCAGTGTCTTTTGTTATTCCACGAATGTCAATGATGCACTCGTGAGCAATCAAACCAGCGTTACCGGTGTAAAGAAGCGGGAAGTGATCTTTTAGCTTCATGGCTACGTAGTTAGCTGACAGTACAGCAACTGAGGTTGCATCGCGTAAGCTCTGGTTACCCATCATGCGGATGTATGCCCATGAAATTGGAAGGATCGAAGCTGAACCAAAAGGAGCACCAGAGATAGGGCCAAAGTTAGGCAGTTCTATCTGAGCCAATGAGTGACCTGGCAAGAAAGGAGCCAGGTGTGCTCTAGCCGCAACCGGACCAACTCCAGGACCTCCACCACCGTGAGGGATGCAGAAAGTTTTGTGTAGGTTCAGGTGCGATACGTCGCCGCCCAAAAGACCAAACTTGGCATAGCCAACAACAGCGTTGGTGTTTGCGCCATCGATGTAAACCTGGCCACCTGCAGCATGAACCATGTCGCAAATGTCAGCAATAGCTTCCTCGTAAACACCGTGGGTCGATGGGTAGGTAACCATCAGCGCAGATAGCTTGTCGCCTGCTTCTGCAATCTTTTCCTTGATGTCTTCTAGGTCGACGTTACCCATCTCGTCGCAGGCAACAACAACTACCTTCATACCCGCCAAGATTGCAGAGGCTGCGTTGGTTCCATGGGCAGAAGAAGGAATCAAACAAACTTCACGCTGGCTATCACCTCTAGATAGGTGGTAACCGCGGATCGCCATAAGGCCAGCTAGTTCTCCCTGGCTTCCGGCGTTTGGCTGCAAGGAAACTGCGTCATAGCCAGTCACATCGCAGAGCCAACCAGTTAATTCTTCAATTAGGTTCAGGTACCCTGCGACGTCTTCTTTAGGAGCAAATGGGTGCATGTTGCCAAACTCTGGCCAGGTGACAGCTTCCATTTCGGTAGTTGAGTTCAGTTTCATGGTGCAAGAGCCAAGTGGAATCATTCCGCGGTCTAAGGCGTAGTCGTAGTCAGCAAGACGCTTCAGGTAACGAAGCATTGCAGTTTCGGAGTGGTGAGAGTTGAAAACCTGATGGGTCAGGTACTCATCCTTACGCGAAAGTGTTCCTAGCTTCGTAGCAGCAGAAGCGTTGAAGACATAGTCAACCTTGCCGGCGCCAAAGGCAGCTGCAATCTTGTTGAGCATTTCACCGTCGATAGTCTCGTCAATCGAAATGCCAACAGTTTTGTCATCTAGAACCAACATTGTGATGTCTTGTTTTCTAGCTGCTTCATAAACTGTTTTTGAATTTGGAACAGTCACTTGGAAGGTGTCAAAGAACTCGTTCGGGGAAACGCTTAACCCAGCTTTTTTGAGCGTTTCGGCAAGTGCAAGAGTCTTGTGGTGAACCTCAGTAGCGATTGCGCGAAGTCCCTTTGGGCCGTGGTACACGGCATACATTCCGGCCATCACGGCAAGTAGAACCTGCGCGGTACAGATGTTAGAAGTTGCACGCTCACGTCTGATGTGCTGCTCACGGGTTTGCAGAGTTAGTCGGTAGGCAGGTGCACCATCGGCGTCAACGGATACTCCAACCAGTCTTCCTGGCATTGAGCGCTCAAGATCATCACGAACAGCAAGGTAACCAGCGTGTGGACCACCAAAGCCCATTGGAACTCCAAAGCGCTGGGTGGTACCAACCGAAATGTCAGCTCCGGCACTTCCAGGAGATTCAATCAAGCAAAGAGCAAGTAGGTCTGCAACAGCTACCGAAAGTGCAGAGACTTTTTTGGCTGCAGCAAAAATTGGCTTCAAGTCAGTCAGGTTTCCAGATGATCCCGGGTACTGAACCAAGACACCGAAGTATTCGCCAGCTAGACCGGCTGCACCCTTTGCAGCGTCGAAGTAAGCAATCTCAATTCCTACCGGGCTTGCCCTGTGCTCCAAAAGAGCTTTGGTTTGTGGGAAGCAGTCGTTATCGACATAGAAGACTTTGCTTTCACTAGAGGAGCCACGTCTAGCAAGCAGCATTGCCTCGGCAGCAGCGGTAGATTCATCCAACATGGATGCGTTAGCAGTCTTCATGCCAGTTAGGTCATTGACCATAGTTTGGAAGTTGATAATCGCCTCTAGGC
>JBIIQC010000016.1:0-30213 GCA_044342295.1 Rhodoluna sp.
TGTTTATTTCATTCCTAAGAGAGAATGGAAGGACACGAAGGAGTGATAGAACGTGTCCAAAGTTCTAAACCTAAAACACGATCCTGCCGGAAGGCGCCGAGTACCAGAGAAATACACCCCGATAAGCAAGACGAGGGTGAAGAAGTTACTAGCCCAAGAATGGGCTACATTTCGTTCCCTAACTACAAACTCAGGCACGCACAACAAACGTGCGAGCAAGGTTCTGCCGCTAGGCGTAACCTCGAGTTTCCAGCACTGGGATCCACACCCAATATCGATAGTGTCCGCCAAGGGCGCTTACTTCAAAGATGTAGACGGTCGGAAGCTTCTTGACCTATCTATGGGCTTTGGAGCGATGTTGGTTGGCCACCTCAACAAGGATGTTGTGAGGGCAGTCAAGAAGGCAATGCGCTCTGTTGGAACGCTATTTGTTACCCCAGGACCTCTGGCAACAGAGGCTGCTGAAAGGTTCCAGAAGCGGTTCGACATAGACATGTTGCGCTTTACCAACTCCGGCACCGAATCGACAATGTATGCGATTCGTGCTGCCAGAGCAGCAACCGGTAAAAAGGCAATCATCAAAATCGAAGGTGGATACCACGGTGGATACGATCCACTTCTGGTATCGGTAAAGGCGCCAGTTGAGAAACTTGGTACTGTATCCGCACCGAAACCTTATTACCCATCAGAAATTGAAGGTGGCGAGGTTTATGTTGTTTCATACAACGACACCGTTCGACTAGAAGCCATTATGAAAAAACACGGCAAGGAAATTGCCGCGTTAATGATGGAACCGATTGTTGAAAACCTTTCAATCATTTTGCCGGATGAAGGTTACCTAAAGACAGTTCGAGAGTTGTGCGACAAATACAAAATCGCACTTATCTTTGACGAGGTAAAGACCGGTCTTACCGCAGGTGTTGCTGGAGCGGCAATCAGAGTTGGCGTGAAGCCGGATCTGATTACTCTTGCCAAGAGCATCGGTGGTGGATTACCACTTGCTGCTTTTGGAGGTAAAAAAGAATTCATGCAGCCAGTAGTTGATGGTCGCATGGCGCACTTTGGTACCTACAACGGAAACCCACTTGTAGTTGCTGCAGCTATTGCAGTAGATAATATCGCCACACCTGAAGCGCTAGCAAAGGCGGAGGGCATCAACTACGCAACCCTTGACGCAATCGATGCAATTATCGATGAGTATGCACTTCCAGCACACACCGTTGGATTTGGTGTTAAGGGTGCTGTTATTTGGTCGCCAACCCCAGTTCGCAACTACCGTGATTTCAAAGCAACTGACTTTGAGCTCGCGGAGCTGAGCTGGCTATGGGGACTCAACCGCGGCATCATCACCCCTCCGGGTCTTGATGAGCAGTGGTTGGTTTCCTTCGCTCACACTCAAAACGACATGAACAAGATGGTTCGTTCGTTTAGGGAGTTTGCCAAAGCAATTAGGGGCTAAAAAAACCAGGTTTGAACCCATGTGATCCAGTAAATGGATCGCATGGGTTTTTTCTTGCTATTTGCCAGCAGCTTTTTTGAAGAGTTTTTTGACTCAGTTAGTTTTGAGGGAAACCTAGATTGATTCCACCGTGGCTCGGATCCAGCCATCTTGAAGTAATCACCTTGGTCTGAGTAAAGAATCGGAAACCCTCTTCCCCATGGGCTCTACTGTCACCAAAAAGAGAATGCTTCCAGCCCCCGAAGCTGAAGTAGGCAACTGGCACCGGAATAGGCACGTTGATACCAATCATTCCTACCTCTACCTCGTTTTGAAACTTTCGAGCGGCACCACCATCATTGGTAAAGATAGCTGTTCCATTACCAAACTCGCCTGAGTTGATTAGTTTCAATCCTTCTTCGTAGCTTTTTACCCTGACTACAGAAAGTACTGGCCCAAAGATTTCCTCGGTGTAGACCTTAGAGCTAGTTGGCACATTATCAATCAAAGTAGGGCCAAGCCAGAAACCACCTGCTGCACCATCGGCAACTACAGTCCTTCCATCAACTACCACTTTGGCGCCGTCTTTTTCTGCAACTTCTATATAGGAAGCAACTTTGTCTCGATGAGCCTTGGTTACTAGAGGACCCATGTCACAGCTTCTTCTGCCATCTCCTACTTTGATTTGGCTCATTCGCTCAGTAATCTTTGCTATTAGCTCGTCGGCAACTGGCTCAACTGCAACTACAACCGAAATTGCCATGCAACGCTCACCAGCCGAACCGAATCCTGCGTTGACCGCGGAGTCAGCCACCAGGTCAAGATCGGCATCTGGCAAAACCAACATGTGGTTTTTCGCGCCACCTAGAGCCTGGACCCGCTTGCCATTTTTGGCCGAGGTTTCATAGATGTAACGGGCAATAGGGGTCGATCCAACAAAAGAAATAGCTGCAACATCTGGGCTATTTAGTAGACCATCCACAGCCTCTTTGTCACCGTGCAAGACATTGAAGACGCCATCTGGCAAACCAGCTTCTTTCCAAAGCTCCGCAATCCAGTTCGTCGCGGAGGGGTCCTTCTCACTTGGCTTGATCACAACGGTGTTACCAGCGGCGATAGCTACTGGGAAAAACCACATCGGTACCATCGCAGGGAAGTTAAATGGGCTGATTATCCCAACAACGCCCAGGGGCTGCCGAATCGAATAGACGTCAACGTTGGTTGAGGCATTCTCGGAGTATTCGCCTTTTAGCAGATTTGCTAACCCGCAGGCGAACTCGACAACTTCTTGACCGCGAGTAATTTCCCCAAGTGCGTCAGATATGACCTTGCCGTGCTCCGAGGTAATGATCTCGGCGAGCTCACCCTTCTTTGCTTCCAGAAGTTCACGGAAACGAAAGAAAATTGACTGTCTTCTTGCTAGGGACAGGTCTCTCCAGGCTGGGAACGCAGCTTTGGCAGCTTCGATAGTGGCCGCAATTTCAGAGGCATCGGCAAAACCAACTTGTTTAGTTGCTTCACCAAGTGCTGGATCAAAGACATCACCAAATCTGCCGGATTTACTCTCAACACTCTTGCCGTTAATCCAGAGCGGAACTGTTTTCATCACGGACACCTCATTCTTGTTTATCTGATATTACCCAGTAACTGCAGGGCCACGGATTTTTTGATCGGTGCTCTATTTCTTTGCTTTTAGAACTAAGTCTGTAATTGCCTTTTTGTTGGCAGGAGTGAGTTTGGTTAGTGCGAAAGATGTTGGCCACATCGAACCAGAATCTAGGTTTGCAGACTCATCAAAGCCAAGAGTTGAGTAACGAGATTTCCATTTGCCAGCGTTTTGGAAAAACACCAACACTTTGCCGTTTTTGTAATAAGCAGGCATTCCGTACCAGGTCTTTGGCTCTAGTTCTGGAGCAATAGTTGTGATCAGCTTGTGAATTGCTAGAGCAAGCTCTTTGTCCTCTTTGTTCATTTCCTTTACTTTGGCCATGAGTTCGGCTTCGCCCTTGAGGCCCTTGGCCTTGTTCTTGAGCTCTTGAGCTCTGTCTTTCATTGCCTGACGTTCTGCAGCACTGAATTTCTCTGTTGTGGCCTTGGCCATGATCTAGGTCCTTTACTCGGGGCTTTTAGGGGAATTTACCTCAAACCCAATGTTATTCGCCTTTAAATTAGGGGGATATGGCCTCTTGATCCATTGGCTAGTATGGGATGAATACTCCAGCGCCGGAGAGTCTTCGGCGGTGGCAAACCCTCGCGGAAGGTAGAAAATGACCCAGAGTCCCTGGTTGGCGCACTATCCAAAAGACGTTCCAGCAGAGCTGGCAAAGGTTCCCTTTGTTCACTTGGCCGAACTCGTTAAAAAAGCCAGCATTGATTACTCCAAGACCATAGCTTTCACTCAAGTAATGCCAAACGGCATGAACGGGTCACTCACATATAAGAAGATCGACTCTCTTTCGGATGACTTCGCTTCATACCTTAGAGAGACTCTGAAGCTCAAAGCCGGCGCAAGAGTTGCAGTTCAGATGCCTAACTGTTTGGCATACCCGATTGTTGCTTTTGGAGTTATGAAAGCAGGTTTGGTTCTTGTTAATACCAACCCGCTTTACACCGCACCCGAGATGTCGTACCAGTTTGCAGATTCCGGTGCCGAGGTACTTGTTGTTATCGACATGTTTGCCGACCGACTACCTGAGGTGTTGCCAAAGACCAAGATCAAGACAGTTGTTACAGTCAAGATCTCCGAATTCTTCCCACCAATTGTTGGGGGAGTTATTCGACTAGTTCAGAAGGTTTGGAGCAGAACTCTTCCAAAGGTTACTGTTCCACACACCAAGTTCCAGGAGGCCCTAGCTGCTGGCAGAAAAGTAAAGTCTCCAAACAAAGCAGATGGTTACGTAAAGGGTATTACCGCGGATTCGATTGCAGCTTTGCAATACACCGGTGGAACCACCGGTGTCTCAAAGGGTGCGATGCTCTCACACGGAAACTTGGTGACTAACACCTTGCAGCTAATTACTATGTGTGGATCGTTTATGCGTCCAGGTAAAGAAGTTGTCATTACTGCTTTGCCGCTGTATCACATCTTCGCTTTCACAATTAACTTGCTTGGTTTTTACCACATCGGCGGAAGAAACATTTTGGTTCCTTCACCTCGTCCACCAAGCAACCTAAGACGAGCTTTTGAAAACTACAAGGTCACCTGGCTAACTGGTGTAAACACCTTGTTCAACGCTCTTCTAAACGAGACCTGGTTCACTGACAGCCCACCGAAGCAGCTTCGTGCTTCGGCTGCCGGTGGTATGGCTTTACACGAGTCGGTTTCCAAAAAGTGGCGTGAAGTTACCGGAACACCGATTGTTGAAGGATATGGCTTGACCGAGTCTTCACCAGTACTTACTTTCAACCCACTGGGTGGAAAAGGTAAGGACGGAACAATCGGTATCCCGGTTCCATCGACCGATGTTATCTGTGTTGATGAAAAGGGCAAGGAAGTTGCTCTTGGAGAGGCCGGTGAACTAATTGCCAAGGGCCCACAGATCATGCTCGGCTACTGGGAGAAAGAAGCTGAAACCAATAACGCTTTGAAGAAGGGTTACCTATACACCGGAGACATCGCAACGATGGACAAAGACGGTTACTTCACAATTGTTGACCGCAAGAAAGACATGATTATCGTCAGCGGATTCAATGTTTATCCAAACGAAATTGAAGAGCAGATCGCTGCAGTTCCAGGTGTCACTGAAGTTGGTGTCATCGGAATGCCAGATGACAAGACTGGTGAAGCTGTAGTTGCTTACGTGGTGGCAGGACTACCTGCTCCAACCGAAGAGCAGATCATCGCTCACTGCAAGAAAGCACTATCCGCATACAAGGCCCCAAAGAAGGTTATCTTCGTTGACGAGCTTCCGAAGAGCCCAATCGGAAAGATCCTGCGTCGTGAACTTAGAACTGGCGCAATCGAGAAGTCCAAGGCAACAACCGGGAAAGGTGCATAAACATGTTCAACTCGATGATTTTGATGGCGGAAGAAGTCGCCAATGAAGCAACTGTTGTAAATGAGTTTGAGCAGACCCTGCTTAGGATCTTCATCCTCATCATCATGTTTGGTCTTGGTGCAGGTCTTACTCCTAAGGACTTTGGCCTAGCACTTCGACGTCCATGGGGATTGATTATCGGATGGTTAACACAGTTTGGTGTCATGCCGCTAACTGCCTACATCCTGATTGTTACTGTTCTATTCCCGTTCTCAGTCGATGAGAACATTGCGTTCATTGCCCTAGGTGCTTTGATTATGGGTGCCGTTCCAGCTGGAACAACCTCAAACTTATTTACCTATTTCTCAAAGGGAAACCTGGCACTTAGCGTGATGATGACAATCAACTCAACTTTGTGGGCGTTCATCATGACTCCACTGATGCTCTTTATATACGCTAACTTCCTAAGCTTGGACGACACGATAACCATCGAGTTCACTGAGCTGGCAACGGTTATTGTCGGACTGATTATTCCGGTCGGACTAGGAATGCTAGTTCGTCGCCTAAGCGCCAACGCAGGTTCTGTGCTGGAGCTTGTCGGTGGACTATTTGGAGTGCTCTTTATTCCATTCCTAATCGCTATCTGGGTTCCAAGAAACTGGCAGCTACTTCTAGACACCCAATGGCCGACCTATGTTGTTGCCATTGGCCTTGGACTAGTCGGAATAACCGTGGCCTTCTGGATTGCAAAGGCAATTGGCCTTCACCCAGCAAACGTTCGGACCATTGCCCTGGAAACTGGTATTCAGAACGGACCTCTTGCAATTGCCGTTATCGTCGCCGTTTACATCGACAGCCCGGGACTAGACAAGATCTTGCTTGTTCCTGCCCTGTATTCGCTGTTCATCGTGCTGATTTCAACAGCGGTGACTTTCGTGTTCAGACGGGCCAACTTGGCAGCCGAGCAGAAGATTCCAAACCTGCTTTAGTAGTTAGTCGTAAACAAACCCCCCACAGAAATTCTGGGGGGGTTTGTTTCTTGTTCTGAAACCTTGGAATCTTCTGGGAAAACATACAGCCGTTGGTCAGGTTCGCAAGCGGCAAATAGCATAGAACTACACGAATCTTCTGCTTGGCCAAGAGGCAATCAATAAGCCCCCGGGTTGGCTTTCTAACGAATGGAATTGCACTTGGCTACTTTGCTTTACAAGCTTGGATTGTTTTCAGCCCGTCGGGCCTGGCAAGTAATTGTCTCCTGGATTGTCATCCTTGGCATTACAGCTGGTTTAGCACTGTCATTGGGTGGAAAACTAACCACCAGCATCTCAATCGACGGAGTTCCCTCTCAACAGGTAGTTGACGAGCTTCAAAAGAGTTTTCCAGATGCATCAAGAGCTTCCGGACAAGTTGTTTTTCATAAAGCTGACGGCACATTCAACCAAGACGACATAGATGCAATCACCTCAGCACTAAATGAAACAGAAAACCTTCCTGGAATATCTGAAGCTTTTAACCCTTTCGAGGTTCAAGAAGAAATCGATCAGAGTGCGGAAGATTTAGCTGAGGGCAAGAAGCAACTGCTTGATGCCCAGGCAAAAATTGATCAAGCGGAACTCGACATCGCAGCCGGCCAGCAAGAAATCGAAGCCGGCAAAACGCAGCTTGCGGGTGGCCTCGCCGAAATTGGAAAAACTAGAGAAGAGCTAACCGCGAACCTAGCTCAAGTAAATGCAGGAATAAAGCTGTTCACCGACGCGGGTGCTTCGCCAACTGCCCAACTACTTGGAACCAAGGCTCAGCTCGAAGCTGGCTTGGCTGAACTTGCCAAACAGGAAGCTATTGCCAACGCATCCTCCACCGCGCTGACTCAAGGCGAGCAAGAACTTGAGGCAGCCATTGAAGAAGTTGAAGCGGGAAAACTTGAAATAGAAGAAGGTAAGAAAGAACTCAAGTCGGCACAGAATCTAATCGACGCTTCCGCCAATTTCACAACGGTTTCCAAAGATGAAACTGTTGCGTTGGCAACAATTCGATTCGATAAAAGAGGTACCGAGCTAGAGGCCGGAACTAGAGAATCAGTTGTTGAGTATCTAAAAGAAGCCGACCTCAATGGAATCGAAGTTGAGTTTTCCCAGGAACTAACTCAATCCTTTGGTGACATTTTGGGTATCGGAGAAATTGTTGGATTAATAAGCGCTGCGATTGTGCTGTTTGTTTTGCTCGGAACCTTTATTGGTGTCTCGCTACCTATCTTCTCTGCAATTGTCGGAGTGGGAATTTCCGCGACTATTACTTTGGCCCTGGCTTCACAAATTGAAATGACCTCAACCACTCCTGTGTTGGGGGTGATGCTGGGTCTGGCGGTAGGTATTGACTACAGCCTCTTTATTGTGAATCGTCACCGTAGGCAATTAAAGTCTGGCGCGAAACTAACCGAATCAATTGCCATCGCCAATGGCACCAGTGGAAATGCAGTGTTATTTGCTGGCGTCACGGTTGTTATTGCACTCGTTGCCTTGAACTTGACCGGAATTGGCTTTGTTGGCCTGATGGGATCGATGGGTGCAATTGCAATTGTTGTTGCTGTGCTGATTGCACTCACAGTTACCCCAGCAGCACTTTCACTTATTGGTGACAAGATTCTTACCAAGAAAGAGCGAGCCGGCATTTCAACCGCTGCTAAGCGAAAGAAAGCTGCATCGACCAAGACTTCTAAGGCTCCTGTTTGGGCAACCAAACACCCGTGGCTTGCGCTAGCTGCAACTATTTCTGTTCTTGGTTTTATGGCAATTCCTCTATCTGATATGCGACTCGGGCTTCCAGATGGCGGCTCGGAACCCACTTACTCAAGCGCATACAAGTCATACACCTTAGTTAGCGAAGCTTTTGGGCCTGGTTTCAACGGGCAGATCACAACTGTGGTTGAGCTAAATCAAGCAGTTGCGGAAGAAGACATCCTCACTGTGCAGTCTGAAATAGCTTCTGAGCTAGCTGGCCTTGCGAACGTAACTGCCGCCGTTCCGGCTGCTGTCTCCGATGACAACAAGACTTTGTTGTTCCAGGTTGTTCCAACCGGCGGACCATCGAGTGTTGAAACCGAGCAGGTTGTCTACGAGATTCGTGATCTGAACCAGATGGTCGAGGATAACTACGACGGCAAGATTGGTGCCATCGGAATTACCGCGACCAACATCGACGTTTCAGACAAGATTTCCGATGTCTTACCTCTTTATCTAACAACTGTCATCGTGCTATCGCTTCTTCTTTTGATGCTGGTATTCCGCTCGATATTGATACCGATTCTCGCCGCTGCTGGGTTCTTGCTTACCGTGACGGCAACGCTTGGAGCGGTGGTGGCGGTGTACCAATGGGGCTGGCTATCAGAGCTACTGGGTGTCACAAGCCCCGGACCAATCCTTAGCTTCCTGCCGATATTCCTAATCGGAATCATCTTTGGTCTAGCTATGGACTATCAACTGTTCCTAGTTTCAGGAATGAGAGAAGCGTTTACTCACGGTAAGAAACCAAAGGATGCAATCAACTACGGAATACATCAAAGCAGGGGAGTTGTGGTTGCGGCAGCGCTGATCATGGTCACAGTCTTTGGTGGCTTTGCCTTCTCGCACCTTGCAACAATCCGTCCTATTGGTTTTGGTTTGGCAATCGGAGTTTTGATTGATGCGTTCTTAGTCAGACTGATTCTGGTTCCTGCGGCCATGACAATTCTTGACAAGTCTGCTTGGTGGATTCCCAAGTGGCTAGACAAGATTTTGCCAGATGTTGACGTCGAGGGAACCAAGATCGAGAACAAGAAGCTTCACTAGAAGCTATACGGAGAAGTATTTAGCCTCAGGGTGATGGAACACGAAAGCGTCCGTTGACTGCTCTGGGTGAAGCTGTAATTCTTCAGACAGGCTGACTCCAACTCGCTCAGGCATTAGTAGCTCAACTACCTTCTTGCGATCTTCCATTTCAGGACAAGCTGGGTATCCAAGTGAGAACCTGGCACCGCGATACTTCAAGTCAAAGTGTCCCTGCATGTCTTCTGGATCCTCATTTGCAAAGCCAAGCTCCGCTCTAATGCGTGAGTGCCAGTACTCAGCTAAAGCTTCGGTTAGCTGCATCGCCAAACCATTTAGCTCCATGTAATCGCGGTAGCTGTTTTCTTCGAAAAGCACCTTGGTGACTTTCTCAACGGCAGAACCAAAAGTCACAAGCTGAACACCAAATACGTCGATCTCACCAGATGCCCTGGAGCGGATGTAATCAGATAAGCAAAGATGCCCATCTCGTCTTTGTCTTGGGAAATTAAATCTCATTCGATCGGTGCCGATTGCTCCACCTGATCCACCATCTGGTGCAAGTAGTCCAGCCTTGCCTACTAGCCCAGATGGATCGTTATCGTGGTGCAAAACAATTAGGTCTTCGCCTTCTGAAACAGCAGGGAAGTATCCGTAAACAACTGATGCATCAGCAATTGCCTCGGAGAGAATTCGATCCAACCAATACCTAAGCCTTGGTCGTCCTTCGGTTCTAACGAGCTCTTCGTAACCTGGTCCATCTCCGCGGGTGGGCTTTAGTCCCCATTGCCCCATGAAGGTTGCGCGCTCGTCTAAGTAAGAAGAGAAGTCAGCAAGGGCAATACCCTTCACAATTCTGGTTCCCCAGAAAGGAGGAGTCGGAACAGGATTATCGCTTGCTACCTCGGAGCGAGCTGGCATGTTCTCTGGTTCAGTAAGAACTAGCTTGCTCTGAGCGTGAATTCGTTTCTTGAGTGGCTTCAATCCAACTGATTCGGCATCTGCTCCACGAGCAATGGCAACTAGCGGCTCCATCAGGTCAAGTCCCTCGAAAGCATCCTTGGCATAGCGAACTGTTCCATCAAACTCGCCAGCCAGGTCATCTTCAACATATGATCTCGTGAGTGCAGCGCCGCCAAGAATGATTGGCCACTTTTTTGCAAGCCCCCTAGAACCTAGTTCTGCAAGATTCTCACGCATAACAACCGTTGATTTAACCAAAAGCCCGCTCATGCCAATGACGTCTGCATCGTGCTCTTCTGCTGCCTTGATGATGTCGGCAACTTGCTGCTTGATACCGATGTTCACCACGTCGTAACCGTTGTTGGTCAAGATAATGTCAACAAGGTTTTTTCCAATGTCGTGAACGTCGCCTCGCACAGTTGCTAGAACTATCTTTCCTTTTCCAGCGTCTTCGCTTTTTTCCATGTATGGCTCAAGAAGTGCGACGGCTGATTTCATAACTTCGGCAGATTGCAAAACAAAAGGCAACTGCATCTCTCCGGCACCAAAGCGCTGACCGACTATTTGCATTCCTGCAAGCAGGTAGTCGTTAATAATTACCAGAGGCTTGTTACCTTCAGATCTGGATAGCTCAAGATCTGATTCAAGACCCTTAGAGTCACCATCAATGATTCTTCGTTCAAGCCTCTGGTTGACAGGCAGAGCGGCTAGCTCCGCTGCGCGAGCATCACGAATCGACGCTGAGTCGACTCCATCAAAAAGATCCAACATGGCAGATAGCGGATCGTAAGTAAGGTTTTCATCTGCATCGTATTCGCGGCGGTCGTAAATCAAGTCAAGGGCAACTTTTAGCCGATCCTCTGGGATGTCCGCCAGCGGAACAATCTTGGCGGCATCGATGATGGCTGAGTCCAGTCCTGCCAGGGTAGCTTCGTGTAGGAACACCGAGTTTAAAACCGATCTGGCCGCTGGGTTCAAACCGAAGGAAACGTTGGAAACACCGAGGGTGGTGTGAATGCCTGGGTACTTGGTGGTTATTTCCTTGATTGCAGCAATGGTTTCAAGGCCATCTCGACGGGTTTCTTCCTGACCAGTTGCTATTGGGAAAGTAAGGGCGTCAACGATGATGTCTTCAACTTTCATGTCCCACTTGGAAACGAGGTCATCAATCAATCTGGAGGCGATACGAACCTTGTCCGCCTGGTTTCTGGCCTGACCTTGTTCGTCAATCGTTAGAGCGATAACTGCTGCACCGTGTTCCTTAACGAGGGGCATAATCTTGGCAAAGCGCGAGGCTGGACCATCGCCGTCTTCGAAGTTGACGGAGTTCACAACAGGTCTTCCACCGATTAGTTCGAGACCCGCTTGAATAACCGCTGGCTCAGTTGAGTCAATAACAAGAGGCAATGTTGACGCACTAGCAAGTTTCGAAACCAGAGTCCGCATGTCTGCGACACCGTCTCGTCCAACGTAGTCAACCGAGACATCTAACAAGTGAGCGCCATCGCGAACTTGCTTACGCGCTATGTCGACGCAGTCATCCCATCTTTCAGCAAGCATCGCTTCTTTGAATGCTCTGGAACCGTTGGCGTTTGTTCTTTCGCCAATTGCGAGATATGTGTTGTCTTGGGTAAGAGGTACGTGTTGGTACAAACTTGCAACACCAGGTTCGATTTCGATAGTTCTCGAGTGAGTGCTTGACTGACCGATTCGATCAACAACTGCCTTCAAGTGAGCAGGTGTGGTTCCGCAGCAACCACCAATCATTGCCAAACCAAACTCTTTAACGAATTGCTCGTGAGCAGTTGCCAACTCTTCAGGGCCTAGAGGGTAGCTTGCACCATTTGCAGTTAGCACTGGAAGACCCGCGTTTGGCATAACCATAACTGGAACTCTGGAGTGCTTCGAAAGCTGACGAAGGTGCTCGCTCATTTCAGTTGGACCTGTCGCACAGTTCAAACCGATCATGTCAACACCAAGTGGCTCGATTGCGGTAAGTGCTGCACCAATTTCAGAACCCATGAGCATGGTTCCTGTGGTTTCAACAGTTACCTCAACAAAGATCGGAAGTCTGATTCCTGTTTCAACAATTGCCATGCGGCAGCCATTGATAGCTGCTTTGGTTTGGAGAAGGTCCTGAGAGGTCTCAACTAGGAAAGCATCCGAGCCACCCTTTATTAGCCCAACGGCTTGTTCTTTAAAAGTTTCTCTTAGAAATGCGTAGTCAACGTGACCCAGGCTTGGAAGTTTGGTTCCAGGACCCATCGAACCCAAAACCCAACGTGGCCTGGAATCTTTTTCAGTAAAACCTTCAGCTGACTCGCGAGCAATTCTTGCTCCAACCTCAGCTAGCTCTTCAATTCGATCTTCAATTCCGTAGTCAGAAAGGTTTGACCAGTTTGCACCAAAGGTATTTGACTCGACGCAGTCGATACCTGCTTCAAAGTAAGCATCGTGAACACTTTTAACAATGTCTGGTCTTGTGACATTGAGAATCTCATTACAACCTTCTAGGTTTTGAAAGTCTTCGAGAGTTGGTTTGCGCTCCTGTAATTCAGTACCCATGGCCCCATCAGCGATTACCACGCGAGTGGCAAGCGCGTCCATAAGCGCCTGCGACCTCGGGGCGAAGGCCATGGATTTAATGGTGTGCATTAGCGAATTCCTGCTCTTTGGAGAACCTGGGTAACACTTTCGTGTTGGTTGAATGCGTAAAGGTGAACTCCTGGTGCACCAGCATCAACTAGTTCTGATACAAGATTAGCGGCCCAATCAATTCCTGCCTGCTTGGCATCTTCTTTTGAGCTCACATCCAGTAGCTTGGCTAACCCTTCTGGGTTTTTCTCGCCGGTTAGCTCAATCACTCTATTGAGCCTCTGCATTGAGGTAACCGGCATGATGCCAGGCAAGATAGGGATTGTTACCCCAGCTTCGCGTGCAAGCTTTACAAAAGCCACATAGTCAGAAGCAAAGAAGAACAGCTGGGTAATGGCGTAATCTGCCCCCGCACTTTGCTTAGCCAGCAGAGCTTGGATGTCTTGGGTAATGCTGTCCGAGTCGGGATGACCGTTGGGGAAGGTTGCTACCGCGACATTGAGCTCGGATCGGCTGTTTCCACGCTCTTTGTGGACCTGGGATATTAGTTGCACTAGCTCCGATGAGGTCTTTAGCTCGCCTTTTGGCTCAACTGGCATTCCAGGCTGGGGATCTCCTCTTAGGGCTAAGAAGTCACTGATTCCCTCGTCCATAAATTGATTAACAAGCCCTTTGGTTTCCAAGAAGCTGTGACCCACGCAAGTTAGGTGAGCCAGGGCCGCGGCTTGAGTGTTTTTGAGGATGAACTTGAGCACTTCTAGAGAGTTCTTGGTCGAAGAACCACCGGCTCCAAAGGTCACAGATATAAAGGTCGGGTCCATCTTGGCGAGCTCGATAATGGAGGATTCAAGGCTCTCGCCCGAGTTTTGGTCCCTCGGAGGGTAAACCTCAAAGGAAACCTGAACCGCATTATTCAAAACAACTCCCCATCACTGGATTCAAGCTTATCTTCAATGATGTCCTTGGGACTAGGCGGATTCCAAGGCTAGGTAAGACTTGCCTGATCTGGATTTTGGACCTGCAGAAATTTGCCACTATGCTTTTGACTATTAACCATTCCAGAGGGGTACCCGAGATGACAGAAAAGCGTTCGTCGCTATCTTTCGTTTGTGTAATGGGTATGTCTATGGCGTCTATGGAGCGAATGCTCTAGACGCTTGGTTTCTGCGTTTTTTCAACGGTGAACTAAGCCGCGGGGGTAAAGCTCCGCAAGTTTCCAATAAACAAATCAAGTAAATACCTCAATACCCAAATAAGTCGGCCTCCGGCATAAATAGAAAGAGATAGAAACCATGTCAAGAAAGAGCACACTATCCCGCGTAAGAGCGGGAATTGCAGCAGTAGCCATTGCGGCATTTGCCCTAACTGGTTGCGCACCTGCAGACACCGCAGCAACAGACGAATCAGCAATCACCACCATCACCCCAGGCAAGCTAACCATCGGAACTGGCCTACCAGCCTATGAGCCATGGGTAGTTGGAGATGCTCCTGAATCAGGCGAGGGCTTCGAAGCCGCAGTTGCTTACGCAATCGCAGCTGAGCTTGGCTTCGCAGCTGAGGACGTTGTATGGGTTCGCACCACATTCGACGAGGCAATTGCTCCAGGAGCTAAGAACTTCGACTTCAACTTGCAGCAGTACACCATCACTGATGAGCGCAAAGCAAGAGTTGACTTCTCCGAGCCGTACTACGTGACTACCCAAGCGGTAGTGACAATTAAGGGTTCTGCAGCCGAGGGTGTTACCGACCTTGCTGGTCTAAAGGATTTGCTAATTGGAGCAATGGTTGGAACAACCAGCTTCAACGCAATTGAAGAAATCATTGCCCCGACTAACGGAGCACAGGTCTTCAGCTCAAACGACGACGCAAAAGCTGCTTTGGCTCGCGGAACGATTGACGCAATTGTTGTCGATCTACCAACCGCATTCTTCCTAGGTTCTGCTCCAGCAGAATTTGGGGGACTTGACGACGGCCTAGTTCTTGGTCAGCTCTCTGGCGCAGGTGAGGGAGACAGCTTTGGCCTAGTTCTAGACAAGGGTTCAGCTCTAACTGCAGCAGTTAGCGCAGCAATCAAGACCCTGCGCGATAACGGAAAACTTGCAGAGCTAGAGAAGAAGTGGCTAACTGACGCGGGAGCGCCAGTTCTAAAGTAAGGCAGTAAATTGTAAAGGGGGTGGGCAACCACCCCCTTTTCTACTAGGGGAGCTATGTCAGATTCGAACCCATCAGAAGCGGAACTTCGCCGCCGGGTTTGGCGAGCCAAGCGTAAGCAAAAATCCATTTTGGTTTCACTGCTTTCGACTTTGGCGTTTGCAGCTCTGGTTTGGTTTGGCATTCTCGCGACCCCTGGCTGGGAAAGAGTCCAAAGCAGTTTTTTTGATTGGGATGTAGCGGTCGCCGCATTCCCAAGAGTCTTTGACGGACTCATGCTCAATCTTCGGGTGTTATTAGCTGCAGCCATATTGGTTTTGGTCTTTGGCCTGTTGCTGGCAATTTTTAGGACTCTCAAAAATCCTGTATTTTTCCCGCTCAGAGTTTTATCTCAGGGTTACGTAGATCTCTTTAGAGGTCTGCCCCTACTCATTGTTTTGTACCTAGTTGGTTTTGGAATTCCCGGGCTCAGGATCGAATTTCTTGGGCGAATTCCATCAGAAGTCCTTGGCATCATCGCACTGACCCTTACCTATAGCGCTTACGTATCTGAAGTTTTCAGAGCCGGTATCGAGGCAGTTCACCCATCACAACGCATGGCAGCAAGGTCCCTTGGCCTTAGCTATCCAAAGTCGATGAGGTTGGTTATTTTGCCGCAGGCTATTCGCAAAGTGGTGCCGCCACTTATGAATGACTTTGTTGCTTTGCAAAAAGACGTTGGATTGATTTCCGTGCTTGGTGCAATTGACGCTGTTCGTGGAGCTCAAATTGAGGTTGCAAAGTTTGCGAACTTTACGCCTTATGTAGTTGCAGGATTACTGTTTGTCCTGCTCGCTATTCCAACTGTGAGACTCGCTGATCGAATTCAAAGAAAGTACTCCGAACGCGAACAGGCAGGTAACGCACTGTGATCGATTGGACAAAGCCTCGACTAAAGGTAGTGAACCTCAAAAAGAACTACGACACCAAGGTAGTTCTTGACGGAGTTGACCTAGAAGTTTTCCCAGGTCAGATTGTTGCCGTTATCGGATCTTCTGGATCTGGAAAGTCAACGGTATTGCGTTGCGTGAATTTGCTTGAGGACATTCTCGATGGGCAGATCTTTCTAGAAGGCGTCGAGATTTCGGAGCCGGACGTCAATCAGGACAAGGTCCGCGAACAAATTGGACTTGTTTTTCAGTCCTTCAACTTGTTTGGACATCTTTCAATTTTGGAAAACATCACTTTGGCCTTGATACACGTCAAAAAGATGCCCAAGGAAGAAGCAAGACAGAAAGCGCTCTCCTGGCTGGAGCGGATCGGTCTGGCTGACAAAGCCGACTCTTATCCAGACAAGCTTTCAGGGGGACAGCAGCAGCGCACCGCAATTGTTCGCGCAGTTGCGATGGAACCTAAAGTGCTATTGCTTGATGAGGTTACAAGCGCTTTAGACCCAGAACTGGTTGGAGAAGTGCTGTCCCTAATTAAGGATCTAAAGGCAACCGGAACCACCATCTTGATGGCCACGCACGAGCTCTCGTTTGCAAGGGAAGTGGCCGACTGGGTTATTTTCTTGGAAAAAGGAAAAATTCTTGAACAGGGCGAAGCTAAAGACTTCTTTGACAACCCTAAGGAGCCAAGGACTAAAGAGTTCTTAACTCGAATGGTCAAGCGCACCGATTAGCATCTCGCTTACTCTAAACAGCTAGGCTAATTACATGTCCCGCAAAGCCCTCTTGCTCTTTTTGGCGACCGGGCTAGCCTGGGGTCTTCCATACTTCTTTATTCAAATAGCGCTTGAAGATTTCTCAAGCTACTCAATCATCTTTATTCGGGTTCTAATTGGTGCGGCCATTATGGTGCCACTGGCCCTGAACTCTGGAGCTCTAAAGATTGCACTAAAGCACTGGAAATGGGTCCTATTCTTCGCCGTTATGGAAATGATTATCCCGTGGTGGTTAATTACTGAAGCTGGTAGACATATTTCTTCTGGCCTAACAGCTTTGCTTATTGCAACAGTTCCAATGTTTGGAGTTGTTGTTGCCAGTCTTCTAGGAGACAAGTCGATAAGAAACCCTAAGACCTTATTTGGAATGGTCATTGGATTCGCTGGAGTTGTTGCTCTGGTAGGTATTGACTCATTCCAGGGAATCGTTGATCCAATTTGGGTTGGAGCTGTGATTCTTGGGTCTATTGGCTATGCAATTGCGCCGGCTGTCATTTCTTACAAGATTGGCTTTGTTCCAACTACCGGAGTTATTAGCCTGTCTATGGTCTTTGTTGGAATCGCTTACTTGATTCCGGCGATCACTCAGCTTCCGCAAGAAATAGTGAATGTTCCAAGCCTTGATTCATGGTTGGCACTTTTGGGCCTAGGCGCGATTTGCTCCGCCCTAGCCTTCGTTTTGTTCTTTGCGCTCATTAAAGAAATAGGTGCCCCTCGAGCAACACTTATTGTTTACATCAATACCCTGGTGGCGCTGCTACTTGGAGTGGTGTTCCTGAGTGAGCCAATTACCCCGGGGCTTCTGATTGGCCTTCCCTTGGTTCTGATCGGAAGTTGGTTGGCTGGCCAAAAGTACGTAGCAAAACAGCCCGCAGCCAGCTAATCGTCGCAGATTTCACGCTTTTCGGAGTATTTGGCATAAATCCCATTCCAATATGAGAAAAATTCTGGTATTTTGATTCAAAGCAGGAATTTATTCGAAGGAAGTCCCCGGAATGCAAAAAGCAACCCAAATACTTATCGACCAGTCTCACCGTCAGGCGTGGAGCATTGATGCCGAGAAGGCCAAGGAGCTAAACCCTGGCAACCCTCAAGATTCTGGATATTCGAAGTTAGTGGAGTCGGCTGAAGCCTCAGGTTTTGGAGTTCGTTCACACCAAACAGGCACTTTCACTAAAGAGTCCTTGAGTGGAGTAGATGTTCTAGTTATTCCCCACGCTTCCGAGGATGATTGGGAAAAAACCCTAGGTGAGGGATCACCAAAGCTAACTTCTGATGAGATTTCAACTGTTAAAGAATTCGTCAACGCAGGTGGTGGACTTGTTGTTCTCGGAGAATCTGAACAACCCAAGTACGGAAACAATTTTTCTGAACTAACCGAGCAGTTTGGCATCAAGATTGCAAACGCCACAGTTCAAGATTCTGAAAACAACTTTAAAGGTGTCGCGACCTGGGTGCTTGCGGATCTAAAGAAATCATTTGAATTCGATCTTGGTTTTAAAGTCGAGCAGACCGCTTTCTATCGCTCTGGAGTTTTGGAAATCAAAGATGGTTCTGATGCCCACATCATTGCCACCAGCTCCTTGTCTGCAACACCTTCCGAGGCTGCCTTGGTGGCAGCAACTAACTTTGGCAAGGGCCGAGTAGTTGTTCTTGCCGACAGTGACATCTTTGGTGACGACTCAATTGATGAACTAGATAACAAAAACTTTTGGATCAACATCGCATCTTGGGTCTCCGGCGGAAAAGCTGCCGCACTAGCCCAAACCAAAAAAGACCCATCCTGGGCAGCAACTGACCCAAGCTGGCTAAAGCTCGCTGCCGCAGTTGAGGCAATCAAGCCCATGCAGATCAAAGACGGATCAATTGACTCCACTGTTCACGATCTAGCAGAAGCCAACAAGCAGATTGCCCTCGTGTTGCAAGCAATCACGGAGCTGACTCCAAGATTTGCGCACCAAGCTGATTATCTGACCCAGGTCAAAAAAGACATCCAGGCTTGGGCCGACGGTGGCTTCAATGTCCCCGATTTCTATGACTCTCTGGAGCTATTCCGCCCAGACCTCAAGCGCGAGAACAACGTTGAAAACCTTGCAGTTTTTGCGATGTATACCCAAAACGGCAACCCGAACAGAAACCTTGAAGCGGTTATCACTAATACCTTCTGGCCTGACTGGCTTGCAGAAAAAGAGCAGGTTTATCAGAACAGCGCGTTTGTTCCTATCGAATTTGTTGCTTTTACTTCTGGATATGACACCTTCTCGGCTGTGTTCTTCCCAGAAACCGTAGCAACCAGAGAGCTAGCCAAGTTTTACTGGGGAGGAATCTTCTGTGATCGTGAGGCTGCCAGATTCCGCATGGTCACTAGAGCTGCCCAGCAGCTGCTTTTCTTGCCTCTTCCTCCAGATGCAGAAAGAGTTGTTAACGATCAGTATCTTGCCCAAGAAACTTATGTGCTTTGGGATCTAATTCACGACCGCACTCACTCCAAGGGAGATCTGCCATTTGATCCATTCATGATTAAGCAGCGCATGCCTTTCTGGATGTATGCACTTGAGGAATTGCGCTGCGACCTGTCAACGTTTAGAGAGACTTTTGTGCTCGACGAGCAAGGCGAGAGACTCGGGAAATACATCCGCTACGCAATCTTGTTTGATCGTTTGTTCCGTTTCCCAATTACCGGTCCACGAGTTAGAAACTACGACGGACTGGGCGGACAGATTATTTTCAGTTACCTTCACCGCCACGGTGGTTTGAAGTGGACTGATAACAAACTCAGTTTTGATTGGGACAAAGTAAACGAGCAGATCGTTGCACTTTGTGGCGAGGTCGAAAGTCTTTACCACGATGGCATCGACAGATCCAGAGTTGCTCAGTGGATGGCTTCTTACGAATTCGTGAGCGACCTTGTTCAGCCACACCCAGCTTCAACCTGGGCTAAAGGTGCCGACGCATTGCCGGTTGAAGGTGAGCTCAAGGAAATGGTCAACGCTGTTCTAGATGATGAGTTCCCGCTGAATGTTTTCTTTGACACTCTAAATCGCAACTTGCAAGATGTGATCACTTCCACCAAAGGCGTAACCGCCTAAGGGCTCGCTCTCATGGAAGCTATAGACCGCAAAATCCTTACCCTTTTAGCCGAGGATTCCGAGCGCTCACTTCAAGATCTAGCTCTTGAGGTTGGCCTCCCCACATCCACGCTGCACCAGAGAATAAAGCGCTTAGAAGCTAAGGGTCTGATCTTGGGCTACCAGGCAAAGTTAGACCTTCGCAAAGTTGGGCTGAGTATGACCTCATTCGTGTCCTTGACGCCAATCGACCCAGCAGCCCCGGATTCGATTCCAACTCAGCTGGAATCCATCTCGGAGATTGAGGGTTGCTGGAGCGTTGCCGGAGAAGAAAGCTATATAGTCAAGGTGAACGTGTCTGAGCCTGCGGATTTGGAAGCTCTCCTTGGAAAAATCAGGGCCCAGGCAAATTGCTCGACCCAAACCACCGTTGTTTTATCGACCGCATTTGAGAACAGACCACCGGCCATTCCAGAATCAGATCAGAACGACAGCTAGAGAAAGAAGCACATGAGCACAAGAAAAATCTGGCGCGGATTCGCTAGCGATAACTATGCCGGAGTTCACCCAGCTGTATTCGAGGCAATGACCCAAGTAAACGAGGGTCATGAGATTGCTTACGGTGACGACACCGAGACAGAAAAGTTCAACAAAGTTGTAATCGAAAACTTTGGCGCTAAGGCTGTTGGCTTCCCATTGTTTAATGGCACCGGCGCCAATGTCGTTGCCTTGCAAGCAGCTATCCAAAGATGGGAAGCAGTTATCTGCGCTGACACTGCTCACATCAATGTCGACGAGGGTGGCGCTCCAGAAAAGATGGCTGGACTAAAACTTTGGACCATGCCTACTCCTGATGGAAAACTAACCCCGGAACTTATTGAGTCGCAGATATTTGACATTGGGGTTGTTCACAGAGCACAACCTGGTGTGGTCTCCATTACCCAAACCACAGAGCTTGGAACTTTGTATCAACCGGCAGAAATCAAAAAGATTGCCGAGATCACCCATAAGCATGGGCTCCTGCTGCATCTAGATGGCGCACGAATTTCAAATGCCGCAGCGGCTCTTGGCCTATCTTTCAAGGAGTTCACTACCGACGTGGGTGTAGATCTAGTATCTGTTGGAGGAACCAAAATCGGTGCTTTAGGTGCAGAGGCCGTGATTGTCGTTGATTCGAGTTCAGCTCGAGGAAAACAGCTCGCCGAGGCAATGCCATATCTTCGAAAGACATCAATGCAACTAGCTTCGAAGATGCGCTTTGTTTCTGCTCAGCTAAATGCCCTTTTTGAAAACAAGGCAGCTCTCGCTCTTGATAATGCAAGACATGCCAACCAGATGGCTACCAAGCTCTACGAGGGAGTGGTTGCGATAGCAGCAAAGAGCTCGCTTGTTACTGTCCCTAACCCAACTGAGGCAAACGCTGTTTTTCCGATCCTGCCTGAAAAGGTCACTAACAAGTTGCTGGAGACTTACCGCTTCTATGTTTGGAATCAGGCCACTGGTCAGGTTCGCTGGATGTGCGCTTGGGATACCCAGGAATCAGATGTTGATGGCCTACTTGCTGCACTTGACAAAGCAGTTAGCTAAAACAGGGAACAATAAACACTCTTTCTTAGTTGAGGACCAAATGAATAAAAAACCTGAAACTTCTGCACCACTTACTGACCTATTGGAAAAGCGTTGGAGCCCTAGAGCCTATGACGCCAACCACCTAATTGAAGATAAAGATATGCTTTCAATCTTGGAGGCCGGTCGCTGGGCGCCCTCTGCAAACAACGGCCAGCCTTGGAGGTTTTCGGTAGCTGTTCGAGGAACCGATGTTCACGCCAAGGTAACTGAGGGACTCGGTGGCTTTAACCAGGCCTGGGCGCCTACCGCATCAGCCATGATCGTAATTTCCATCAAGAAAAATGAAGATGGCACATCAAGTGTCAAGAATTTCTATGACGCAGGCTTAGCCGTCTCACTCATGACCGTCCAAGCGCAGTCATTAGATCTTTACTCACACCAGATGGCTGGAATTGTTCCGGATGTTATCCATAAAGGACTTGATATCCCCGCTGAATTCGAAGTTGCGGTGGTTGTAGCGATTGGAAAGGTTGCCTCACCGGATGTGTTCGAAGGAGCTGCCTACGAACGAGAGATTGCTCCTCGGGCCAGATTGCCACTCGAGGAAATTGTCCTGCACGGCAAGCCTTAGAGTTAATAGGTGCCCATTACAGAACAAATAGCGCTCTGGTATGACCAGATTGGTCCAATTCTTTTTGTTGCTGCCGTTTGGGCTTTGGTGTTCGCTGGAACCGGACTACTCATTGGCGCCTTCATACCTTTTATTACCGGTGACTCACTTGTTTTTGCCGCGGGACTTGTTGCAGCAAGCTTTCCAGAAAGCATCAACATCTGGGTTCTCAGTATCGGCATAGGAATCTTTGCCTGGTTGGGTGACCAGGTTGGTTATACCCTTGGCCGACACTTTGGCAGGCCCTACCTAGACAAACGTCAGGGCGCGATTATCCAAGGCGCCATCGGTAAAGCCGAAAAGTTTTACCAAGCCTGGGGATGGTGGGCAGTAGTTGTTGCAAGGTTTGTTCCGATGGCCAGAGTGCTAATTCCAGTAATCGCAGGAATCGGAAAAATGAATTACTACAAGTTCTTTTCGGCCAACTTGGTTGGCGCAGTTGTTTGGGGAATGGGGCTATCTCTTGCCGGTTACTATGCTGCGAGTATTCCTCTTGTGAAAGACGCCACTTACATCCTTGCCGTGCTTGTAATAGCTGCATCGCTTGTTGCGGGAATTAGGTCTTGGTACAAAAACAACGAATCTAAAGCAGCAGCCAAGCTTCCTTAGTTAGCCATCGGTTGAGACAACCAGATCAGCCAATGAAGCTGACTTTTCTCGAGCATAGAAATCAAGTTCCTGCGCCGCCCACATATCAAACTTCTCCAAATCGCCTTCGCGCTCTAACCAACGAGCCTGGCGCACTGATTCTTGCGCTTCTAACCAAATTCTTAAAAAGGCCACGGAAGAAGCACGATCACTAAGTGCGCCACACCCCTCGATAATCAACGGAGTTCCTCCAGAAAATTCCATCCACGCACCGCGCTGGTTTTGTGCCCAATCCCACTGTTGCCAAGATGCTGTTTGTTTTTTCGTGAGCGGTTCAAGAACGAAACGGTTCAGGTAATCCGCGCCAAGACTTAGACCCTCCCAACCTGGATAAAGATCGTCCATATGGATAACCCTTGGTAAGGACTCTCCTTGCTTGAAAAGGCTTTCTTGCAAGGATTTTGCAAAAGTCGATTTACCTGAATTGGATCGACCGTCAATTAGAACAATAGGTGTGATGTTGCCAAGATCAATCTGTTCGAGAACCTTGTCAGTTATCTTTTGAATGAGCACGGAATTCGAATCCAAGAAAAACCTAAGATTTGCTAGTCAGCAAGACCGTAGAGACGGTCTCCGGCATCGCCAAGACCCGGAACGATGTATCCGATTTCGTTTAGCTTTTCATCTAAAGCGCCCAACACAATCGTCACTTCTTTGTTGCCAACAGCTTGCTCAACTGCCTTTAGTCCTTCTGGAGATCCGATTAGACAAATCGCAATTACCTCTGCTGCACCGCGGTCAAAAACGTATTTGATTGAGTCAATCAGGGTGCCACCGGTAGCAAGCATCGGGTCGATTATGTATACCTGGCGACCGGTTAGGTCATCTGGGAGACGCTCTGCGTAGGTGAAAGGCTCAAGAGTTTCTTCGTTGCGCTTGATTCCCAAGAATCCAACTTCAGCGGTTGGAAGCAGCTTGAGTATGCCATCTAACATTCCAAGTCCTGCTCGAAGGATGGGAACAATCAAAGGCAACGGAGTACTTAGGTGAACACCGGTTGTCTTTACAAGAGGAGTCTCAATGGTTATCTCCTGCACCTTTATGTCCCTAGTTGCCTCGTAGGTAAGAAGCGTCACTAACTCCTCAACAAGCTGCCTAAAGGTAGGAGATGGGGTGTTCTTGTCTCGCAAAACCGTGAGCTTATGAGTTACCAGTGGGTGATTGGCTATGTGAGTGCGCATATAAATAAATCTAGTGGGTGCAAGCAGGTGCCAAGATAACCCAAAGTGTTGGAATACTTAGAGCAAGGGAGTAAACAAGAAATGACTAACACTTGGGATTCGGCCATGGAACTGGCCCTGGCCGAAGCTAACCAATCTGGGCAAGATGTCCCAGTGGGTGCGGTTTTAGTTGACCCCGATGGCAACATAGTTTCCTCAGCACATAACGAGCGCGAGGCAACCGGAGACCCAACCGCTCACGCAGAGATCTTGGCTATTCAAAGAGCCGGCAAAGCGTCTTCGAAGTGGCGCCTTGATGAGCTCACCTTGGTTGTCACTTTGGAGCCGTGTGTGATGTGCGCGGGTGCGATAGTTGCAGCTCGAATCCCAAGAATTGTCTTTGGAGCTTTTGATGATCGCGTCGGGGGAGCTGGATCAAGGTACGACCTAGTGCGCGATTCCAGACTTGGTTCACCGGTTGAGGTGATCACCGGCGTTATGAAAGATGAGTGCTCCAATGTCCTAAAGGACTTTTTCGAGAAGCGCCGCTAAACACTAAGCTTTGTTGTGGTGACGTGTCCGAGCGGCCGAAGGTGCAACTCTCGAAAAGTTGTGTGCGTGAAAGCGCACCGTGGGTTCAAATCCCACCGTCACCGCCAGAAATAAACCCGCAACCCATTTTCTTGGGCTGCGGGTTTTACAACTTATTCCTTAGTTACCTTTAGCTGGAAGGTGCTTAGCCATTGCCATCAGCAATGGAACACCGATTGCAAAGTGGGTTGCCTGAATCCAGAAAATTGCGGCTAGATCGCTTGTTCCACTAAGAGGTGTGGCAATAGAGGCAACCAAAACTATCCAACCGATGATCTGACCAGTTTTCTTCGGGGCCTTTGTCTTTAGAAGTGCTGCGCTGACGGCTAGGGCACCGAGTCCTCCAACAAGTGAGAAGATCACAAAAGCTGGGGCTGGAATAGGCATTCCGAGGGTGGCAACTGTAAAGTTCACTCCGAGTGCGGTTGCGATAGCCCAAACGGCCATAACGGCAACGATTCCCATCAGGGTGGCTAGTGCAAATGGCTTGAAAAGTTGTTTCATTTGATTCTCCTTTGAATTGACATGGCTTGCCGTCTTTGGGAAAAGGCAGCAACTCCTTTCACACTATTGCCCAGCTCTAAGAAAGTGGGGCAATTGGGTTAGGGCTGGTGGGTGAGATAAGCCAGTTACAGCTGGGCAAAATGTAGTAAATTTGCCAGATGCCGAAACTTCAATTTCTTACTCGGGCTTCCTCATTCGCATTCGCATCAGCGTTGGCGATCGGAGCGAGTATCCCCACAGCCCTTTTTAGCGCGGATTCCGCTCAGGCTGCTGAAATCACCAACTTGACCGTAACCAGCACTGGCCCGCTCACAGCTGGGCAGGCAAACTCTGCCCCGATAGTGATTAGCTTTACTGCACCTTCGGCGATGACTGCAGATGTCAACAACTCCGCGTATGTGTCGCTCGTTGGTGCCTCGGCAGTGACCGCCCCGAGTGGAAGTTCCTGCACGGGTGCCGTCACAGTTCAAAACGATCAAGGTATCACCACTACCTGTTCACTCTTTGCGTTGCCAAACGTAAGCACGCAAGGCATGGGAGACTTTGGCTCGCCAGTGAATTGGCCAGCAGGAACCACCTGGACATTTACTTATGACGCAAACACAATTACTCTGCCGTATGCAGCGACAATCACTGTCAACGCGAGCACATTTTTAGCTTCGTCACCACCAACAACTTTTGACTCCGTTCGGCTGAGTGTGAATCTTGTTGGTTATGTGGCACCAACCAAAACAGTCACGTTTAACGTAAACGGCGGCGAGGGCACTATGGCAAACCAGACAGCGTCTGCCGAAACTGCCCTTACCGCAAACTCTTTCACTCGCGCCGGTTATAGCTTTACTGGCTGGAATACTTCGGCGGATGGAACAGGGACAGCTTTTGCTGACGCGGCCAGCTTTGCGTTCACGGCTGACCAGACTCTATACGCTCAATGGGCGGCTGCCCCAGTTGCGCAGCCTGCAACAGTTGACTCATCGCTCGCAACAACTGGAAACTTGTTTGAATCTGCTGGCTCCTTCTCAAGTAGCGCTCTCATGATCACCGTTGGTCTTGCTTTACTGCTTCTAGTGGAACTGCGCAGTAGAAGCCAGAACTACCTTTATAAAATCAACCAACTACCAAATGGTGTTTGGAAGAATTACCTAAGTAGTTCTCGCAGGCACAATTGATTTACACCGAGTGCGTATAAACCCCACTTCCTGCCAGGACAGCCAAGAAAGAGGCATGAAATGAATTACAGAAAACACATGACCGTATTCGGAGTCATTGCCCTTCTAGGCTTCATCCTGTTCTGGTTCATGCCTCAGTTCGGAGCGGCTATTTTCTTGCCAGCTATCGGCGCTTACTTTGGCGCTCGCAAGGCTGAATCAGATGGCCCTGAACAACCCAGCTATGTGCTGTGGGGAATCTTCTTTGTGTTTGTAGCTATTGCGGTGGCAATTAGATTCCTAGTTCCTGAGGAAAACTTCGGTGGTTTTGAGGCAGGTCCGGAGAACGTGATTTTGCTCTGGGTATACCTTGGATCCCTGGCGCTTGCCTTCCCGTTGTTTGGCTACTTGGCTTATCTGCAGCGCGTTGGAAGAACCAACTCCTAGCTAGTTCCTGGCCCTAGCAAGATTTTCGACACTCCGATTCGCGTTTGGCAAGATTTAGCACTTTGCTTATACTTAACTAAATTCATTTAGGAAACAGTTCTAAATGCTAAGAATTTAGTTTTTCGGGGAGTTTTACGTGCACTGGAAAGCCTGCGCCATTGATGGCCCTGGGGGCGGTGGCAAGTCAACACTTGCGGCCCAGCTCGCCTCTGATCTTGGAGCAACCGTAATTTCTATGGATGCTTTCCTGCTTCCAGAAAGCAAGCATCGCGTTAGCGCCATTGCCAAAAACTACGACCTAGATCGATTCTAAGAAGAGGTAACCGAGTCTTTGCTCGATGGAAAAGACATCAACTACCGGGTAATGGATTTATCTACCGGAACCCTTGGCGCACAAAGAATCAACATCCCTGCCGGTACCCCAGTAATTGTTGAGGGTGTTTATTCCATGGAACTTAGCTTCCGAGACTCCTATAACTTCACTATTTTTGTCGATGCGCCCAAAGAGCACCTTATGACTAGGGCATTTAGCCTCGAGCCTGGTTCAAGATCTTGGCTAGATAAGTGGCTAGAAGGGGAAGAAACTTACTTTGTTGCCCAGCATCCCAAGCTTGCAGCCACTTTGGTGCTTGATGGCACCCAGCCTTTCCCAGCCACGTCTCGAATAATGGAGAAAATCGAGACTCAGCGGTCAGCAGTCTAAATTGGCCAAATACACCCAAAACTGCCAATAGTGGGTATTTAAACTAGGTGTTTACATCTTTGCCAAATCGTTATAGACTCGCCACTTGACCCAAAAAAACCAGTGCGCATATTTTGGCGTGCCCTGTTCGCATATTGTGGCGACAATCGGTTTCGGGACAGCCCCAAATCTGACCGCTTTCTAACTAATGTGCCCTTGGAGGGACCGCCTTGGCTGCTTCGAAAAATGCAAAAAACACCCGTCTAGCATCAAGACCATCGTTCGCGAAGGTTCAAGAACAGATTGATCTTCCAGATCTACTGTCCTTGCAAACCGAAAGCTTCGAGTGGCTTATTGGCGGACCATCATGGAGAGCCAAAGAAGGCAACAAGGCCAAGACTGGTCTTGACGAAGTATTCGAAGAGATCTCTCCGATCGAAGACTCTGCAAACTCATCACAAGACCCGAAGATGGGTCTGGTTTTTGGTGACCCAATTTTGTACGACCCTGCTTACACTCCAGACGAGTGCAAGACCAAGGGTAAGAGCTACACCCAACCTCTTTATATCAAAGCTGAATTCACCAACTACCTAACCGGTGAAATTAAGTCACAGACCGTTTTCATGGGAGATTTCCCAGTGATGACCGAAAAGGGAACTTTCGTTATCAACGGAACTGAGCGTGTGGTTGTTTCACAGCTTGTTCGTTCTCCTGGTGTTTATTTCTCAGTTTCAACTAACACCACAGGAAACTTGGACGTTAGAAACAACAAGGCGCAGATCATTCCATCTCGTGGTTCTTACCTAGAGTTTCTAACCGAGTGGGTTAGAGACGACCGTAAGCCAATCGCTCGTTTTGGTCAGCCGATTGTTCAGGTCCAGGTAGATCGCAAGACAAAAGTTTCTGCAACTATCTTCTTGAAAGCACTTGGTTTCACCAAAGAAGAAATCATTGCAGAGTTCTCTGACATCGAAAAGGCAGTTGGAAGCGCTGCTCCAACTTGGAAATACGATGTTGACCTAATTGCAAACACCTTGGCCTACGACGAGTCAAAGGTCTTTGTTAACCCAATCTTGACCAAGGAAGACGCTCTTCGTGAGCTATACCGCAAGGTCCGTAGCGAAGCTGCTGGTTCAGAAGTTGCTGCTGCATGGCTTAACTCAACTTACTTCGAGTCCAAGAGATACAACCTTGCAAAGGTTGGCCGTCACAAGCTAAACCGCAAGCTAGGAATCGATGAGCCACTAGAAGTAAACACTTTGACCAGAAGCGACGTTATTGGTGCTTTGAAGTACCTATTGCTATTCGACCAGTCAATTGCGAACCAGGCTTCTGCTTCAAATGCTCGTATCGAGTTCCCAGTAAAGATGAACGGTAAGGCTGTAAAGATTGCTGTTTCTGCTGACGACATCGATGACTTCTCAAACCGAAGAATTCGCTCGGTTGGAGAGCTAATCCAGAACCAGGTTCGTATCGGTCTATCTCGTATGGAGCGTGTTGTTCGTGAGCGTATGTCCACCCAGGACATCGAGGCGATTACTCCTCAGACACTTATTAACTTGCGTCCAGTAGTTAGCGCCATCAAGGAATTCTTTGGCGCTAGCCAGCTATCGCAGTTCATGGATCAGAACAACCCACTTGCTGGTCTTGCGCACAAGCGTCGCTTGTCCGCACTTGGTCCAGGTGGTATCGCTCGTGAGCGTGCTCAGATGGAAGTTCGAGATGTGCACCCTTCCCACTACGGAAGAATGTGTCCGGTTGAAACCCCAGAAGGACCAAACATTGGTCTGATCGGATCTTTGACTGCATACGCTCGCATCAACGCGTTTGGTTTTATCGAGACTCCTTACCTGAAGGTAACTAACGGCAAGGTTTCTGGAAAGATCGAGTACCTAGACGCAGCAGCAGAAGACGGTAAGTCAATCGCTGGCGCTGACACTCCTTTGAACGCAGACAAGACATTTGCCAACAAGAAGGTATTCGCAAGATTCCGCGGAGACGTTGTTGAGGTAGACAAGGAAGATGTTGACTTTGTTGACGTATCTCCTCGTCAGCTAGCTTCCGTTTCAACTTCGTTGATTCCTTTCTTGGAGCACGATGACTCGTCACGTGCGCTTATGGGTGCGAACATGCAGCGTCAGGCTGTTCCGCTAGTTCGCTCCGAGGCTCCATTTGTTGGAACCGGTATGGAAAGAACAGCAGCTTTTGACTCTGGTGCCTTGGTTATTGCCGAGACCGCTGGTGTTGTTGAAGAAGTTGCAGCGAACCTGATTGTTATTAAGCAAGAAAACGGCCGTAAGAAGGAATACCTTCTTCGCAAGTTTGACCGCTCGAACCAGGGAACTGCTATAAACCAGCAGCCACTTGTTTCCATCGGCCAGAAAATCGAAGCCGGGGAAGTACTTGCCGATGGTCCATCCACCGATAACGGTGAGCTAGCTCTTGGAAAGAACCTACTTGTAGCGTTCATGCCTTGGGAAGGTCACAACTTCGAGGACGCCATTATCTTGAGCCAGAACTTGGTCAAGGAAGACACTTTGTCTTCGATTCACATCGAAGAGTACGAAGTTGACGCCCGTGACACCAAGTTGGGTAAGGAAGAAATCACCGCAGATCTTCCAAACGTTTCGATGGAAGCCCTTGCGCAGCTTGATGAGAATGGAATCATTCGCATCGGTGCCGAGGTAAGACCGGGAGATATCTTGGTTGGAAAGGTAACACCTAAGGGTGAAACCGAGCTTTCAGCTGAAGAGCGTTTGCTACGTGCGATCTTCAATGAGAAATCCCGCGAAGTTCGCGACACTTCCTTGAAGGTTCCTCACGGTGAAGGCGGAACCGTTATCGCTGTGAAGGTGTTTGACATCGAAGCAGGAGACGACGAGCTAGGTGCTGGCATCAACCAGAGAGTTGTTGTTAACATCGCGCAGCGCAGAAAGATCACCGAGGGTGACAAGCTTGCTGGTCGCCACGGAAACAAGGGTGTTATTTCTAAGATCCTTCCTGTTGAAGACATGCCGTTCATGGACGATGGAACACCAGTTGACATCATCTTGAACCCACTGGGTATCCCAGGTCGAATGAACTTCGGTCAGGTTCT
>JBIIQC010000033.1:0-8872 GCA_044342295.1 Rhodoluna sp.
CTTGCAGCACTTGCTGCTGGATCTGCAGAGGGCGTTGACATGGCTGGCAAGCTTCAGGAAGTTTCTGGAGGTTCCGGTTCAGGTACCAAGTGCACCAGCTTTGCTGAGTGTGCTGACATCATCAACGGCGGCGGAGTCGCTGACTACGATGGTGTTTCTGGTCCAATCACATTCGACGAGAATGGTGACCCAACTGAGGCAAGCATCGGTATCTACGGATACCAGGAAGATAACACCTACGCTATCCTCGACTAATTAACAATTGAAAAACCCCCGGGAGCAATCCCGGGGGTTTTTTATTTAAGTTGTTTCGACTACTCGCCTAGGGTGCCTAGGTATAGTCCGATGACCTTCGGATCGTTTAGGAGCTCTCGTCCGCTTCCAACCACAGCGTCCTTACCCTGATCAAGAACGTAGGCTCTGTCAGAGATCTGTAGGCAGCGGCGAGCATTTTGCTCAACCATGATGGTTGTCACACCCGCCTTGTTGATTTCAGAAACCCTAATGAATGCCTCGTCTTGTCTAACAGGAGACAATCCAGCCGAAGGCTCATCCAGTAGCAAGACCTCTGGGTCCATCATTAGAGCGCGGCTCATAGCAACCATCTGACGCTCTCCACCTGAAAGTGATCCAGCACGCTGCTTCAATCTCTTGCCAAGCTCAGCGAAGATGCCAGTCACAAACTCTAGGCGTTCTGTATAGCTCTTGGGGTTCTGAAACAAACCCATCTGGAGATTCTCTTCAATTGTCAACGAAGGGAACACGTTGTTGTTTTGTGGAACGAATCCGATTCCCTTGGCTACCAGCTGGTTAGCTTTCAGGTTCGCGATTGACTCTCCGTTTAGCAAGATCTCGCCCTCGCGAACCTTGACTAGACCAAAGATAGCCTTCAGCAGCGTGGACTTACCTGCACCGTTTGGACCAATGATTCCAACAAGCTCTCCCTGGTTCGCGAAGAAGTTAGCGCCATTAAGAATGTTTACCCCAGGCAGGTAACCTGCGACCAACGATTTGGTTTCAATTACTGGAACATTAGCCATGGTTTACTTCTTTCCCTTGGTTGGCAAAGTGATACGTCCCGTGACTGTTCCAAGGTCAGTGTCCTGGTGAGAACCAAGGTAGGCATCGATAACTGCAGTGTTCTTCATGACCTCATCTGGTGGACCTTCAGCAACTACGCGACCTTCAGCCATAACTACTACCCAGTCAGCGATGTGTCTAACCATGTGCATGTCGTGCTCAACAAACAGTACGGTCATACCTTCGCTCTTTAGAGCAAGCACGTGCTCAAGAAGAGACTGGGTTAGGGCTGGGTTCACTCCGGCCATTGGCTCATCTAGCATCACAAGAACTGGATCGGTCATCAAAGCTCTTGCCATCTCGAGCAGCTTGCGCTGACCACCAGACAAGCTGGCAGCGAAGTCGTCCTTCTTGGTGTCTAGCTTGAACCTCTTTAGAAGCTCCAGAGCCTTTTCTTCAATCTCCTGCTCCTTGGCTTTCCATAGGAAAGGGAAGATCGCGTACATCAACTTCTCTCCGCGCTGATCCTTGGCACCTAGCTTCATGTTCTGCAGCACGGTAAGTAAGCTCAAGGCCTTGGTGAGCTGAAAAGTGCGGACTTGACCCATCTGAGCCACCTTGAAAGCAGGAATTCCAGCAAGTGACTTGCCAGCGAAGTTCCAGGTTCCGGTGTCTGGCTTGTCAAAGCCAGTCAGCAAGTTAAACAGTGTTGTCTTACCGGCACCGTTAGGGCCAATAAGAGCAGTGATAGCACCGCGTGGAATCTCTAGGTGCTCCACATCAACTGCGACAAGTCCTCCGAACTTGCGAGAGACATTGTCGATGGTGACGATTGGGTCCACCTTTGGGACCCCTGGACGAATGGTTCCAACGTGCAGACCAGTGGTTTTAGCTGCAGGCTTGCCTGGCAGTTTTGCGCTACTACTTGACAAAGGTCAGCTCCTTTTTGTCGCCAAGGATTCCTTGAGGACGGTAAATGACAAGAAGCATCAGACCCACGCCCACCAGGATGAACCTGATTGTTGAAGCCTGAATGCTACTGATGAATGGGAGGATTCCGCTTGAGACCAGCTGCGGTAGCACGTTCGATAGAAAAGCCTGTAGCACCCAGAAGATTACTGCTCCAAGCACCGGTCCAAATACAGTCGCTGCCCCACCTAGTAGCAGCGCTGTCCAGACAAAGAATGTCAACGAGGTTACGTAGACGCCTGGGTTCACCGCTGACGGCAGAGCATAAACGATTCCACCTAAGGACCCAAATACTCCACCGATGATAAGTGCTTGCATTTTGTATGCGAATACGTTCTTACCAAGTGCTCGAACGGCATCCTCGTCTTCACGGATACCTTTGATGACTCGACCCCATGGGCTCTTCATAAGTAGTAGCAGCAAGAACGCACAGATAGCCAGAGTGATCAGACCCAAGACCAGCACCCAGAACTCTATGTTGTTATAAGTCCAAGGACCGAATCCATAGTCGCCTTCTGGGAACGGGTTGGCGGCTCTGAAGCTGTTGTGATATCCAGATAGACCATCGGCGCTACCTGTTACATCAACAAAGGCGTTGGTGAGAAATAGCAAGCGAAGAATTTCCGCAGCAGCGATTGTCACAATAGCCAGGTAGTCACCGCGAAGTCGCAGTGTTGGGATTCCAAGAATCAGCGAGAACAGAACGGAAGCAACCAAGCTAACGAGAATTCCCTGCCACCATTCAAACCCGAAGGTGAGAATTGAGATTGCGTAACCGTAAGCTCCGATGGCCATAAAGCCAGCGATACCAAAGTTGAGAAGTCCTGCGAAACCAAAGTGCATCGCAAGCCCTAGAGCGGCAAGAGCGAAGGCCATAGTGGCCGGGCTCAGAAGACCTTGAGCGGTGTTGGATAAAATTGCAGACCAGTCCATAGCGCCTTCCCTAACCTATTCGTTCTTTTCGACCCAGGATTCCCTGCGGTCTTACAAGCAAGATCACGATCAGAACGACCAACGCTCCTACGTACTTCAGGTCCGAAGGGATGACGAGGCTTGAAACCTCTACCAACAGACCCACTACCAGGGCGCCAAGTAAGGCACCGAAAGCGGTTCCAAGGCCACCAAGAGTCACGGCCGCAAAGATCAAAAGAAGAATCTGAGCTCCCATGTCCCACTTGATTCCTGGGCGGAAGTAAGCCCAAAGCACTCCCGCTAGACCGGCTAGTCCGGCAGCCACTATCCAAACAATCCTGATAACCCGGTCAACATCGATACCGGATGCGGCCGCTAGGTCTGGGTTGTCAGAAATAGCACGAGTAGCCTTTCCTGTTTGAGTGTTCATGAGCCACCAGGCGAATGCGATGATCACTACAAGGCTCAAAACCATCGAAGCGATGTCAATAACGCTCAGTGATGTCGCACCAAACAGCTTTATCTTCGGGGAGTCAAAGCCAGGAAGCTGAGTTGTTCCTCCTCCAACAAAGAATTGGAACAAATAACGAACAGCAAGAGACAATCCAATTGACACAATCATCAGTTGAACAAGACCAAGACCACGCCTTCTAAGCGGTCGCCAGAGACCTGAATCCAGACCCCAACCCATCAGACCGCTGATTACAACCGCCGCCGGAATTGCAATCCAGATAGGTAGCGCCAAGATGCCGCCTAGGAAGAATGCGGTGATAGCACCGAAGGTAACCATCTCTGCGTGGGCGAAGTTAGATAATCCAGTTGTTCCAAACACCAGTGAAAGGCCAACAGCTGCCAACCCAAGCATCAAACCAAAGTTCAAACCATAAACCACACGCGCAATGACTTGATCAAACAAGCTGACGACAATTCGTTCACCTTCTCCAATGAAGAAGTTCTTGGTTACGCTTCCTGAGGGCCCAATCTCAACCGACTGTTCGGCTCCACCCTCTTCAATAACTGCAATGCCAGAGGGAAGAGTCTCTTGATCTAGGGACACGCTGTAGCCAGCCTTCTCAGGAACGCCGATGTACCACTTGCCTTCCGCGTCGGTGACAGTTTCAGCTGTGTAACCTCCGCCGGATACGACGATACGAACACCCTCCAGTGCGATTCCTTCGTTTTTGACGTTTCCAACAATTTTGAAAGGCAGGTCTGTGCCAACTTCGTCAGCGTGAGCACTGGTGGCGAACAGTCCACCGAAGGTTATGGAGGCAACAATGGCCAGCATTAGTAGCTGAATCCAGCTTCTAGAACCTCGTTGGGTATTTGAGAGGATCAAAGTGCCTCCATGTCATTCCTGGGCATCGATGCCTCATCTAAGATTTACCCCAGTTTTCAGGGTTTACCAAAGAATAGCACTGTCTTTAGGCCTGAAAAAAAACTAGACTTGGGTAAAGAAGCTTCTTACCCCAATAGTTAGGTACAAAATGGCCCAGCCAGACCCCTTTGGCCTAGTTGGTCTGACCTACGACGACGTACTTCTACTTCCTGGCGAATCAGACGTGGTTCCCTCTCAGGTGAACACCAGAACCAAGCTCACTAAGAGAGTCGAAATCAACATCCCGCTACTTTCCTCCGCCATGGACACAGTCACCGAGGCCAGATTGGCAATTGCCATGGCCAGGCAAGGTGGAATTGGCGTCTTACACCGCAACCTCTCATTGGAAGACCAGGCCAGCCAGGTAGACCTAGTAAAGAGGTCTGAGGCTGGAATGATCACTCACCCAGTAACTATCGGACCGCTGGCCACCATTCAAGAAGTTGATGATCTATGCCGCAAGTATCGAGTTTCGGGGCTTCCAGTAATTGACGAAGACGGTCTTCTTCTTGGCATCGTCACCAACCGTGACATGAGATTTGTGCTCGACGTGCAAAGAACCACAACCCTGGTCAAAGACGTAATGACTCCGATGCCACTTGTTACCGCTCCGGTTGGAATTGTTCCTGACAAGGCAATTGCAATTTTTGCTCAGCATCGCATCGAAAAGCTTCCCCTTGTTGACGAGCAAGGAAAACTTCGCGGACTCATAACTGTTAAAGATTTTGACAAGAGCGAAAAATATCCACTGGCTTCAAAAGACTCCAGTGGAAGACTACTCGTTGCAGCTGCGGTCGGTGTTGGCACTGACGCTTGGGAGCGATCAATGGCGCTTGTTGATGCTGGCGTAGACGTGCTAGTTGTTGACACCGCTCACGGTCACAACAAAGCAGTTTTGGAAATGGTTGCAAAGCTAAAGTCAGAACCATTTGCAAAAAATGTTGATGTTATCGGAGGCAACGTTGCAACTCGCGAAGGCGCACAAGCTTTAGTTGACGCAGGTGTTGATGGAGTCAAGGTTGGAGTTGGACCAGGCTCGATTTGCACCACACGCGTAGTTGCTGGTGTTGGTGTTCCGCAGATAACGGCCGTCTACCAAGCAAGTCTTGCTTGTAAGCCAGCTGGAGTTCCGGTTATTGCAGACGGTGGATTGCAGTTCTCGGGAGATATTCCAAAGGCCCTGGTTGCAGGAGCAAACGCGGTCATGATCGGCTCTTTGCTAGCTGGAACGGATGAGGCCCCAGGCGAGATCACCTTCGTGGGTGGCAAGCAATACAAGACGTATAGAGGCATGGGTTCCCTTGGAGCCATGCAGTCAAGGGGCGAAGCCCAGAGCTACTCGAAAGACCGCTACTTCCAAGACGACGTGCTTCGCGAGGACAAGCTTGTCCCAGAAGGCATCGAGGGTCAGGTTCCTTACCGCGGTTCGGTGGCTTCAGTTACCCACCAGCTCATCGGAGGCCTCAGAGCATCGATGGGATATGTTGGCGGAGGCACAATCCCTGAGCTTCAGCAAAAAGGAAAGTTTGTTCGCATCACCGCAGCTGGACTCAAAGAGTCCCACCCGCACGATGTTCAAATGACTATTGAAGCCCCCAACTACGGAACTCGCTAGGAGAAATCTTCATGACCGAAATTGAAATCGGCAGAAACAAGCGCGCCAAGAGCGCTATTTCTTTTGATGACATCGCCATCGTTCCAACTAGAAGAACCCGTGACCCACAAGATGTTTCAACCGCTTGGTCTATTGACGCCTACCAATTTTCAATGCCGATCCTGGCAGCCCCGATGGACTCAGTTGTTTCACCCGAGACAGCAATTGCAATTGGAAAACTCGGTGGCCTAGGAGTTTTGGATCTCGAAGGTCTTTGGACCAGGTATGACAAACCGGAAAAACTCCTAGAAGAAATCTCCAAGCTAAAAGATTCTGAAGCAACCGCAAGAATGCAGCAGATCTACGCCGAGCCAATCAAACCAGAACTAATTCGCGATCGCATCGCGCAGATCCGTGCTGGCGGTGTCACTGTTTCAGCCGCACTTTCACCGCAGCGCACCGCACAGTTTAGCGATGTGGTTTTGAAAGCCGGAGTTGACCTGTTTGTAATTCGCGGCAACACTGTTTCGGCAGAGCACGTTGCCAAAGATTCTGAGCCACTGAATCTAAAGAAGTTCATCTACGAACTTGACGTTCCAGTAATCGTTGGAGGAGTAGCAAACTACACCGCAGCCCTACACCTAATGCGAACCGGTGCTGCCGGTGTCCTTGTGGGCTTCGGTGGAGGTGCCGCCTCCACAACCCGCGCCGTACTTGGCATCCATGCCCCAATGGCCACTGCTGTGGCTGATGTTGCAGGGGCTAGGCGCGACTACATGGACGAGTCCGGTGGCCGTTACGTGCACGTAATTGCCGACGGAGGACTAGGTACCTCGGGAGATATCGTCAAGGCGATTGCCTGCGGTGCAGATGCCGTGATGATTGGATCAATTCTTGCCCGTTCGACTGATGCTCCAGGTCGCGGTTGGCACTGGGGTCAAGAGGCTTTCCACGCAGAACTTCCTCGAGGTCACCGAGTGCGTGTTGAGCAAACTGGATCACTAAAGCAGATTCTCACCGGACCTTCTTCTTCAGCAGATGGCGCATCCAACATTGTTGGGGCTCTTGCCAGATCTATGGCAACAACTGGTTATTCAGATCTAAAGGAATTCCAGCGCGTTGAAGTTGTAATTGCTCCTTACGTAAAGAGCTAATGACTAACCCAACCTGGTCTCAGGTGGCCAGAAGACCCAAATGGATTTTTGGATTATTCTTGGCGCTTGCAATAGCAGCGGTGTTTGCACTGCTTGGTCAGTGGCAGTTAGAAAGATCGTTCACCGAGGTTCAACCTGAGGATCAAAACCAAAAGCCTGTTGTGCTTATTGAAAGCGAAAAACCTGGAGCCCCGCTTACTCCAATCGCTGCCAACAAAAGAGTCAAAGCGGAGCTCATGCTTGATACCCAGAATGTTTTCATTGTTGCCAATCGCTTACAGCGCACAAACAATGAAGTGGTCTCAGGATATTGGGTGATTGCAAATTCGAGTGTGCTGCTAGAAGACGGTGACTCAACCGCAAGCTTGAGTGTTGGGATTGGATTTGCCGAGAGTCTTACCGTTGCAGAAACCGCTAGAGCTGAACTAATGGTGTCAATCCAAGCTCAGGCTTTTCTCGAACAAACCGGAAGATATCTGCAGACCGAAGGACCCGAACCCGTTACAGACCCCACCAAGCCTTACTTATTGGAGAGCTTCTCGCTAGCTCAGCTGGTGAACCTATATAAAGGAGATACCCTTCAAAGCCTTGCTGGCTTTATGGTTTTGGACTCAGAACCAGGCTTTGGACTAGAGCCAATTGTGATCGCTCCGCCCGAAGCGGGCACCCAGGTGAACTGGCTGACACTGTTTTACGCCTTGGAATGGGCTTTGTTTGCTGGATTTGCGGTGTTTTTGTGGTGGCGGCTGGTTGAAGACGCCCGAATTGGCGAGCAGCAAGGCTAGTTTTTCTAGTTTTTGAGTCCTTTTTTGCCTGTTTCTGGTCCTTTGGGGCAAATTATCTGCTAGTTTTTTCCTCAATCAGTCAGAAAACTACACAATCAGGCAGATTCGGACAGGAAACAGATGCTCGCTGAGGAGCGCAGGCTTCGACTTATTGAATGGTCGAACAAAGACGGACGCATTGACGCGCTCGATGCCTCTGGCAAGCTCAACGTCGCAGTAGAGACCGTCCGCAGAGATCTAGACATTCTTCAAAGGCGTGGTCTAGTTCGTCGAGTTCACGGTGGAGCAATATCTGCAAGTCGACTTTCACATGAATTCACTTTTCCGGAAAGAAAAAACCGAAATCCGGAGCAAAAAGCTCGCATCGCTTCAATTGCTGCTCAGTACCTTCCAGAAGAAGGTTGTGTTTTTGTTGACGGTGGAACCACCACAGAATTTCTAGCTGATTCACTTCGCAACAAACCACAGCTGATGGTTGTGACAAACAGCCTTACACTCGCTTCTGTTCTTGGAGAGTCTTCGACTCAGGTTTATCTACTAGGTGGTCGCATCAGACCAACCACACTTAGCTCGATTGGATCAAAGACGGTTGAAGATCTTCAAAGCTATCGAGCACAGATTGCATTCCTTGGCACAAATGGAATCGACATCAACCACGGCTTTTCAACTGTGGACCCAGACGAAGCCGCAGTAAAAAAAGCGATGATTGAGCACGCTAACGAGACAATAGTTCTCGCTGACAATTCAAAGTTTGGCTCTAGCTACTCCGCTCTATTTGCAAACTTTAAAAACATTGACCGAGTAGTTACTGACGTGGACGCAGATCGTGCTCACATTGAGAAACTAACCAAAGAAGGAATTGAGGTGGATCTAGCATGACTAGAACCATCGGCAAAAAAGCTTCGAACGCTCGAGCGTTTGAAGGGGCTAACCCAAACGGCAAAAGAACCTTTTTTACCGAGAGGTTTGGTCAGAGTGCAACTCAACCCAAAAAAACTACAGAGAGGTAGTCGACTAAATGAGTAGTTATATTCCAAGCGGAACGGGCACCCAAACCGGG
>JBIIQC010000034.1:0-8862 GCA_044342295.1 Rhodoluna sp.
GGTTGTGGCGGTAGATATAGAGACGACGGGATTCGGGAAAAGCGACCGAATTCTTGAAATCGGCGCAGTCGTATTTGACACAACAAGAATGGCCGTGGTTTCTGAGATTGAGACAATCATCAATCCCTTGAGAAACATACCGGAGAATACTTCAGATGTTCACGGGCTGACCTCCGAGCAAGTATCTCTGGCACCTACATTTGAAGAAATTGCACCATCAATAGCCTCCATGTTTGAGAACCGTAAACTGATTTTCCACAACGCCAGCTTCGATGTGCGCTTACTCACCCAAGAATTTCAAAGACTAGGGCTATCGCCAGAGCTTAACAACGTTGATTGCACTTACAAAATTTCTGGCCAATCTCTACCGGTCGCCGCCGCGCAAGTCGAGTATGAATTTCGGCATCACTCTGCTCTTGAGGACGCGCGCGCTGCCCTAGCTGTTTGGGTTAGTTCTGTAATGAACCTGGATCATGCGACTCTTTGGCTTGATCCGTTAGAAGTTGCTGCCGATTTTAGATCATTAACACGGTCACAACTTGGTTCGCTCGGCGTAGAGCTGAATTCTAAAGGACTAGCTAATCTTGAGCTGCGATTGCCAACTGTTGGATCAGAGCAGGCTTATGTTGGACTTCTAGATTCTTACCTTAGAGACTTTTCCATAGATAACATTGAAGCGCTGGGGCTAGAGGAGTTCGCAGAATCGTCGAAAATCTCACCGACAAGAGCAATCGCACTTCAAGAGATTTACTTGGCTGAAGTCGAAAACGCGGCTCGAAGAGATGGAATTGTAACTGGTGCTGAATCGGCTTTCTTCCGAAGGATGGCCCTTGCCCTTGGGATAGATAGGGAACTACCCCCAACACACGCCCAATCGGAGCTACCAGCTAAGGGCTCCCTGATTTGCGTGACAGGGACAGCCACCGTAGACGGTGAGCGCTTCACGAAAGAGACCATCCAGAAGTTTATTGAAGCTAATGGATACGTCTTTACTGATGAAATGTCAAAGAAGCTTGGAATCGCACTCTTGGTCCAAGACTCCCCAGGATCACAATCCTCAAAGATTACTAAGGCCCAAGCCTGGGGTATCCCGAGGATGGTGCTTGAGGATTTTGTCCGAAGCGTCCAGGGCTAGCTCTCCAGTTCCCGATCACAAATCGGTCTTGTACCCTAGTTCCATGGGGAACGAAGAGCTTCTAGCAATTTTGCGCCAGTTTGTCGCTGAACGAGACTGGCAGCAGTTCCATACTCCAGAAAACCTAGCTAAAAGCATCTCAATCGAATCGTCCGAGCTTCTTGAGCTTTTTCAATGGGCCGAACCTTCAAACATTGATGATGTAAAAGATGAACTTGCTGATGTTCTCACTTATTGCTTTCTACTAGCCGATAAGTATGACCTGGAGGTCGAGAGAATTATTCTTGAAAAACTCGAAAAGACCAAGGCCAAGTACCCAGTCGAGAAGTCATTTGGTAGCAGCGAGAAGTATGACCGACTATAGAATCGACCGATTTCCATTCAATGTCCAGGCTATTACCTTTTGGTCGCAGGCAGAGCAACTTGGGGCAAACTGGCCGGTTGTTTACACCCTTAGCAACGATAAAGAAATATATGTTGGGGAAAGCCTAAGTGCAGTAAGCCGTCTGAATCAGCATCTCTCAACGACAACCAAGCAAAAACTGAGCAGAGTTCAAATCATTCTCAATGACAGGTTTAACAAGTCTGTTTGTCTGGACCTTGAGTCCCAGTTGATTAGATATCTAGCTGCGGACGGCACGCACCGCGTGTTGAACGCCAATGCTGGAATCCAGGATGCCAACTACTTTGATCGGGACCAGTATCAGCATTCTTTCAATGAGTTATTTGAACTGATGGTCCAAGATGGAATGCTTTCAAAGCCTGTTCCTGAAATCATAAACAGCAATCTCTTCAAATTTTCTCCTTTCAAGGCAGTGACCCTCGAGCAGGCCGCTGCCCTCAATGGGATCATTGAGCGAATTGTTGGGGATTTGAAAACAGAGGGCGATACTCAGCTCATCGTCCAGGGCGACCCTGGCACAGGAAAGACAATTGTCGCGATTTATCTAATTAAGCTTCTCCGCGACATTGCTAGGGCTTCAGAAGATGAGCTTCTTGAAGACGAGTCAATATTCTCGGAATTCTTTACTCCAGAGCTATCCCAGCTTTTTGGAAATTTGAGGATTGCATTGGTGGTTCCTCAGCAGGCACTTAGAAAGACACTTAAGGTTGTGTTTGGTCAGACTCCCGGGCTAAACAAAAAAATGGTCTTGACGCAGTTTGAGGTTGCCGAAAGCCCAGAAGATTTTGATCTCTTGATCGTGGACGAGGCCCATCGCCTCGGCCAAAGGTCAAACCAAAATTCTGCCGGCTTAAATACAAAGTTCACCAACATAAATATCGCCTTGTTTGGCTACGATGACAAATCAAAGACTCAACTCGACTGGATTAGGCTAAAGAGCAAACATCAACTGCTTCTTTTGGACACTGCTCAAAGCATTAGGCCTGGTGACTTACCTTTAGCGTCTACGCAAAAAATCGTTGAAG
Organism: Rhodoluna sp.; assembly: GCA_044342295.1. Lineage (GTDB taxonomy): Bacteria > Actinomycetota > Actinomycetes > Actinomycetales > Microbacteriaceae > Rhodoluna. The sequence continues at coordinate 2,564 of JBIIQC010000034.1, forward strand.
AAGCCAAGGCGTCCGAATCCTGGTTCCACCTTTCGTCTCAGATGAGAGTCATGGGGGGTAATGACTATCTTGCTTTCGTAAAAACCATTTTTACGGATGTTGTATCCCCTTCAAACACCTTCAAGGGTTATGACCTTCGCTTTTTTGACAGCTTTAAAGACATGCGCAGTGAAATTCTTCGGCTAGATGGGGAACACGGTCTTAGTCGCTTGTTGGCAGGCTTTGCCTGGGAGTACAAGACCAAAAAGCACCCGGAATCTTACGATATTGAAATTGAGGGTGTAAAGATGCGTTGGAACAAGACAGTCACCGACTGGGTAAGTTCCCCAACTTCTCCACAAGAAGTCGGAAGTATTCACACCATTCAGGGGTATGACTTGAACTACGCAGGGGTAATAATCGGAAATGACATTGGGTACGATCCGGTCAAGAAGAAGGTTTTTCTTCGGCGTGACAACTACTTTGATAAAAAGGGTAAGGAGAACAACCCTGTTCTTGGTATCGAATATTCAGATGAAGATGTCCTCCACTTTGTCCTGAACATCTATAAGGTCTTACTCACTAGGGGGATAAAGGGAACCTTTGTTTACGTCTGTGATCCAGATCTTCGAGAGTTTATGAGGGGCAAGTTCCCCAAGGGAAGCTCATCCTTAGCGTCTAGCTGAATGTTTGACTATAGCCAGTCATTAGCGGTTTGCATGACTCCAGGCCCCCCTTATCTTGCTGAGCATTTTTCAGGCTTAACGCTTCTGCACATTACGCAACTCCCGGTTGATCTCTAGACTCAGATCATGTGGACGATAACGGATGAGCAAGCCTTTCGTGAGGACCTGATCGACAATATAATTTCGAAAGCCAACGAGAACGATGGAATGCTCTCTCGAGCCGAACTGGGCGAGTTCCCTTATGCAGGGCAAAAGATTCGTGTTATCGATTCTCAAGGTGGTATTTGGAATCCAGGGGCATCCTGGACGCTCGGCGAGGAACTGAGAGCAACCCTCTCCATCAACACCACGAAATCAAAAAAATATGAGGATCAAGAAGTTTCAGGCGGGCTTTGGCGATACGACTATCAATCTGGAGGAACTGCTGGTAAGAACACAAAGATGCGCAAAGCCATGGAGCTTCAATTGCCTCTCATATGGTTTGTTCAACAAGATTCAGGTCGTTACGTTCCTTACAAAGTTTTTATCATAAATGACTTCCCAGAACAAGGTTATTGCCTTATTGCCCCCGAGCTCTCTCTGGCTACAGCTTCTCGATCAGAATCCTTGATTGAAAGACGCTATGCCGAACGAATGATGAAGCAGAGATTGCACCAACCAGCTTTTCGTGCCCGAGTTCTCACCGCCTATGAAACAAAGTGTGCAATCTGCAGACTTGGTCATGGCCGACTTTTGGACGCCGCGCACATAACGCCAGATAACGATGAAACCTCGTCCACTTCTGTAACAAATGGATTAAGTCTTTGCAAAATTCATCACACGGCCTATGACATAGATATTCTTGGAATTGACGCTGACTACACAGTCCACATTCGCCAGGATATCTTGAACGAAACCGATGGACCAATGCTGGAGCATGGAATTAAGGAAATGGACAAAATCAAACTTTGGATACCTCATGCACAGGGTGAGAAGCCTGACCAAGCTAGGTTAGAAAAAAGATACTCTAAATTTATTGGTCAAAATTGATAATCACACCAGGATTATCGGCAAAAGACTGAACAATCGTGATAGAGGTACGTATGTGTTCACCAGTTAACTGCTCAACCTGCAACAAGATCACCTGGTCTGGTTGCGGTGAGCACATCGAACAGGCTCTTGCGGGTACTCCAGAAGAGCAGCTTTGTGAGTGCGGTAAATAGCTTCTAGCTACTCAACAATCAGTGAGGGAACCCCACCCTTGGGTCTAAAGGTTGCTCTTGGTTCTGCTATGGGGAGCTTGGCATCTATTGGTTTTGGTCTTTTGGTTCTTGCCATCTCGAGCAAGATGATGTGCGCTTCGAGAAGGGCGAACTGATCTCCTAGGCACTTTCTGGTTCCGGCTAGAAAGGGAAAGTAAGCACTTCTAGGCAGGGAATCTTCAAAGTCGTTGGCCCAGCGTTCGGGTTGGAACTTATCTGGGTCTGGGAAGAAGTTTTTGTTGCGGTGGCTGGCGTATTGGCTAACTAGGACATGGGCACCTTTGGGAACAAATACTCCCGCTACTTCTATATCTTCTATGGCTCTTCTTGGGGAGACCCATACCGGTGGGGCAAGTCTTAGGGCTTCTTGGAAGATGGCTTTGGCTGTCGGGGCTGAAAGTATCTGTCGTATTTCTGGAGGTGAGTTATCTGGAAGGTAATGTTCTGCTTCTTGTTTGAGTGTTTCCCAGAGATCGTCGCGGTCTCGAAGATAGGAAAGGGCCCAGGTCATGACGTTGGCTGTTGTTTCGTGGCCAGAAAGAATAAGGGTTAGGGTTTCATCCCTTACATCGTCGTGGCTTAGGGCTTGGTTTTCATCGTCCCTGGCGTCAAGTAATAGGCCAAGTAAATCTGTCCCGTGGGTTCCACTAGCTACTCGCTCCGCGATGATGTCTTCTGCCACATCAGCTAGATACTCGGCTGATTCCTTGAACTTTTTGAAGTAGGGAAGTGGACTCTCATCGAATCTATCTAGCCCTGGCAGCATGGTTCGTTCGATGCGGTCGATAGCAACACCCATGTGGTGTTGCACGCCTTCGGCGTACTTATCTATATCGGTTGAAAACAGTAGCCTGGCAACAATCTGGAAGGTGAGTCTCATCATTTCTTCGTTGGCTGAGACTTCCTGGCCTAGTTGCCAGTTGGCTATGTGATCTTTGGTAATTGATCTCATGTTTAGGGCATAGTCATTCAGTTGCCCGTGGTGAAAGGGCGGTTGCATCATTCGGCGGTGCCGAAGATGCACTGGCTCTTCGTTTGTTAGTAAGCCTTTGCCCAGGACCTTATGCATGCGTTCAAAGCCGACTCCTTTAACGAAGGAGTGCTGCTTTTTTACAAGGACGTCGGTTACTCCTTCGGGGCCAAAGAAGGCAATGAACAGCTCGCCTCCTAGAAAGAAGGAGGCGGTGTCTCCGTACTTGTTCTGGAGATCAAGTAAGAACTTAGGGGTGTCGCTTAGAAACCTAAGGGTTAAAAGACCTCCAAGGGAGTTTGGGCCTTTCGGGAGATTGGTCAGACCTTTTTTAGATCTAATGGCTTTGGGTTTAGCGGGATATTCGACTGGGCGCTCTGCTGTGTATGGTCTTGCCATCTGGGCCTCCCTTTGGGTTTGAGTGTAATCAGGTTTGGGCTATAGGAATGGTTAATTGCTCCCTTTAGGTGGGCTGGGTGGATACTAAGAAGTATGCAAAAGCCTAGAGCTAGGGTGTGGGGCTTTAGGACCATGCTCGCTGGGTTGGTTATTGGAATATTCCCACTAGTTCTTTATTTCTTTCTTTTTATTGGTTGCCAGAACCCGGATGATGAAAGCTCCTGCGTTGGAGCTCTAGCTGCTCCGTTGTTTGAGGCAACAATGCCATTTGCGTTCCTGGTTGCGTTCCTGGTTTCTATGGTTGGACTAGTTGTTTGGATTGTGGCTGTGGGAAGAGGACCCGATGCTCGCGTTTGGGGCTTTCGGATAATGCTCGCTGGGTTGGTTGTCGCCCTATTTCCACTTCTTCTTTCGGCCCTGTTTTCAATTGGTTGTGAGAATCCGTTTGATGAAAGTGCCTGCTCTGGCGCTGTGGCTTTGTGGTACCTTCTGGTAACGCTGCCACTTGGGTTCCTGGTTTCTATGGTTGGACTAGTTCTTCGGCTTGTCGGTTCCGGGAGAAAACCTAAAGCGTAGCCGGCAAAAGAAGGGAAAGAAATGGAAAGTCTCGCACAAACAGTGGTTCTAATCCTGCTTTCAATATTGAGCTTTGGCTTGGGAGCATTCCTGTTTTCTTGGTTTAGATCTCCGGTTACCAAAGTTCTTACCTATGTCTTTGCAGCACTATCGGTGGCTGCAGGTCTTTGGGTGGGCTGGGTTTTGATCGAGGGCAATGGCATCCCCATTGCTTTGGTGCCAATCTCGCTTGGGCTATTTGGTATCTGGAATGTAAGGCGCAGAAACAAAGGCAGATTTTAGATTCCACTGGGGACCCGGCGTATTCGGGACTTTTGGCTAGACTTAGTGTTTCGGTGAGGCGGTCTCATCGCAAACCCACTGGAGCCTAAAGTGCCTAAGCCAATTGTTCTTATCGCCGAAGAGCTTTCGCCTGCCACGGTTTCTGCTTTGGGGCCTGATTTTGAGATCAAGAACATTGACGGCACTGATCGCGCCGTCTTGCTATCCGCTATTGCAACCGCTTCGGCTATCTTGGTTCGCTCTGCTACCCAGGTTGATGCGGAGGCTATTGCCGCTGCCAAGCAGCTGAAGGTTATTGCAAGAGCTGGTGTTGGTCTAGACAATGTGGACATCAAGGCAGCTACCAGTGCTGGGGTAATGGTTGTTAATGCGCCTACCTCTAACGTTATTTCGGCTGCTGAGTTAGCTATTGGGCACATTCTTTCTCTGGCTCGTCACATTCCAGATGCTAATGCTTCGCTCAAGCAGGACAAGTGGGAAAGATCTAAGTTCACAGGTGTTGAGCTATACGACAAGACCATAGGAATTGTTGGTCTTGGAAGAATCGGTTCACTTGTTGCAGAGCGGCTAGCTGGCTTTGGGGCAAGGCTTATTGGGTATGACCCGTATGTGACGCCAGCTAGGGCTGAGCAGATGGGTGTGAGCCTTGCAACTCTTGATGAGGTTATGCAGCAATCTGATTTCATTACGATACACATTCCTAAGACTCCAGAAACTACGGGTCTAATCAGTACGCCTCAGTTCGCTATGGCCAAGAAAGAACTCAGAATTGTTAATTGTTCGCGCGGTGGAATCATCGATGAGGACGCTTTGCTTGAGGCGCTCACAACTGGCCGGATTGCTGGCGCCGGCCTAGACGTTTTCAACAACGAGCCCCCTAAGGGCTCGCCATTGTTGTCTCTTCCAAATATTCTTGTCACCCCTCACCTTGGAGCTTCAACTGATGAAGCTCAGGAAAAAGCCGGAATCTCGGTAGCTAAGTCGGTGCGTCTTGCTTTGGCCGGGGATCTAGTTCCAGATGCGGTCAATGTTGCAGGTGGCAACATTGACGACTCGGTAAAGCCTGGTATTGCTATGGCCGAGAAGCTGGGTCAGGTGTTGTTTGGTATGGCCGATGCTTCTTTGGTTTCTGTTGAGGTTGAGGTTCGGGGCGAGATTGTGGTGCACGACGTCTCGGTTTTGAAGCTGGCTGCATTGAAGGGTATCTTCCAGAACGCTGTTACCGATCAGGTTAGCTACGTCAATGCGCCGCTATTGGCTGAAGCCCGTGGGGTTAGTGTGAAGCTCACGACCGATGGGGTTTCGGAAGAGTATCGCAACATGACCACCATCCGTGCGGTGTTATCTGATGGCAACGTTATCTCGGTATCTGGAACAGTAATTGGTCCAAAGCGCCACGAGAAGATCACCGGTATCAACGGTTACGAAGTAGAGCTAGCCTTTGCCGAGCACATGGTGCTCATGGTTTATACCGACCGCCCGGGTATTGTTGCGGTTTACGGAAAGGCCTTTGCCGACGCAAACGTCAACATTGCTGCCATGCAGATTGCAAGGCAGCAAAAGGGCGGCAAGGCCCTTTCGGTTATTACTGTTGACTCACCAATTGAACCAACGGTCCTAGAGAAGCTAAAGAAAGACATAGACGCTTCGACCATGAAGGCAATTACTATCTCTTTTGGCTAGGTAACCAGATTCTTGGCTGGAGACTTATCCACAGTTTCTAGCGGGCACCTATTGAATCGGATCAAGAGGGTTAGTTTGTTTCTATGAAATCCACAGCAAACAAAATGAAGAGTTCACCTAACAATCTATTGTCATCTGTAAGCACTGAGAGTTATGCTCAAACCATGAAAAAGACAGTGGACATTGTCGAGGCTGCATCGAGCCTACCCACTCTCGTTTCAGATGCCCTTGCCGGCCAAGATGTGATCCTGTCTAAAGACGGAGAGGGTCTTGTGCAACTCGTACCTCTCGTTTCAGAAGCTCTAAATGCAAATGAGCAATATCAAGGAAAGCAAGAACTCGGTTTTGCTGCAAAGTACTTGGTTGACTTTGACTGGGACGAGTGGGAAGCCTCCCACGAGGAGTTCAGAAGACTATTTAAGGACTACGAGGATTTCAAGTAGTGATCCTTTTGGACACTAACGCACTTCTCCAGGCGATGAC
>JBIIQC010000035.1:0-8847 GCA_044342295.1 Rhodoluna sp.
TTGGCAAGAGACTTGCTCGCATGAAGGAACTAGAGACCATGGACTTCAACGACGCATCGAAGTCTGGACTAACCAAGAAGGAACTTCTTATTCTTCGCCGCGAGAAGGACAAGCTAGAAAAGTCCCTCGGTGGTATTAGAAACGTAACCAAGACTCCCTCAGCGATCTGGGTTGTTGACACGAACAAGGAACACCTGGCAATCACAGAAGCTAGAAAGCTTGGAATTCCTGTAATTGGAATTCTGGACACCAACTGTGACCCAGACGATGTAACCTACGGAATTCCTGGAAACGATGACGCCATTCGTTCCATTCAGCTACTAACTCGCATCATTGCGGACGCAGTTGCAGAAGGACTTATCGCTCGTCACTCCAAGCCAGAAACCGAAGCTGAGCCACTGGCTGAATGGGAGCGCGAGCTTCTAGAGCAGGGCAACAAGGCAGAGGCTGCACCACAAGAAGAAGCGAAGGCGTAATTATGGCTAACTACACTGCTGCAGATGTAAAGGCGCTTCGTGAGAAATCCGGAGCCGGAATGATGGACTGCAAGGGCGCTCTAGATGAGGCCGATGGTAATCCAGAGAAGGCTTTTGAGCTTCTTCGCCTAAAGGGACTCAAGGGAGTAACCAAGCGCGAAGGAAGAGCAACAAGCAACGGATTGGTAGTTGCCAGAGTTTCTGGTGGAACCGGTTACTTGCTTGAGCTTGCTTGCGAGACAGACTTCGTAGCAAAAGCTGAGCGCTTTGTAGCGCTTGGCGAAAAGATTGCTGACGCAATCGTTGCAGCCGGTGCTAAGGATCTTGAGACAGCTTTGGCCGCTCCACTCGATGGCAAGAGCGTTGCTGATGCAATCAATGATGAGGCCGCCATCTTGGGTGAAAAAGCTGAATTGCGCAGAGTAGCTGTGATTTCAGATGTAGCTGTTGATGCCTACCTACACCGCACCTCAAAAGATCTTCCGCCTCAGGTGGGAGTGCTAGTTGCGTTCGATGGAAATGCAGAAACAGCGCATGATGTTGCAGTACACATTGCAGCGTTTAGCCCATCGGTACTTTCTCGCGATCAGATCTCGGAAGAGACCGTTGCTACCGAAAGACGTATCGCTGATGAGACTGCCCGCAACGAGGGTAAGCCAGAAGCCGCACTTGCAAAGATTGTTGAAGGAAGAGTAAACGGCTTCTTCAAAGAAAACGTTTTGCTAGAGCAAGACTTTGCTAAAGACAACAAGCTAAGCGTCCAGAAGGTCCTAGACCAGTCAGGAACCAAGGTTTCTGCCTTTGTACGCTTCAGAGTTGGAGCCTAAGTAACTTGAAACAGACAAAGACTCGGCCCAATAGGGCTGAGTCTTTTTCTTTGCTCGCCTAGACTATTACTGAACCTTGGAGGATTGCCTTGCCACTAAAAAAGCGCAGAGTTTTGCTGAAACTATCTGGAGAAGCATTCGGCGGCGGCACAGTTGGAGTGAACCCGGATGTGGTTGCATCCCTTGCAAAAGAAATTGCAGAAGGCGCAAAATCAACTGAGGTAGCAATCGTGGTTGGAGGAGGAAACTTCTTCCGCGGTGCCGAGCTTTCTCAGCGTGGTATGGATAGGTCCAGAGCTGACTACATGGGAATGCTTGGAACTGTGATGAACGCGTTAGCCCTGCAGGACTTTTTGGAGCAGGCAGGAGTAGATGTTCGGGTGCAGTCAGCCATTAGCATGGCGCAGGTTACCGAGCCTTACATTCCACTTCGAGCCATGAGGCATCTAGAAAAAGGAAGAGTTGTAATCTTTGGCGCTGGTGCCGGATTGCCATATTTCTCAACCGACACCGTAGCTGCCCAGCGAGCACTCGAGATAAAAGCTGACGAGGTGCTGGTTGCCAAAAACGGAGTAGACGGCGTCTATTCCGCCGATCCAAAGAAAGACTCTGGCGCCAAGAAGATTGACACCATTACTTACCAAGACGCTCTGGTGCAGGGACTTAAAGTGGTGGATGCAACCGCTTTTTCACTCTGTATGGACAACAAGATGCCCATGAGGGTCTTTGGAATGCAGGGTAAGTCAAATGTGACCGACGCCATCAAGGGCAAGAAAATCGGCACCAGCGTAACTGCATAGTTTTGAAAGAAAGATGAACAGAAGATGATTGATCAAATCCTGAAATCAAGCGCTGAAAAGATGGATAAAGCCGTCGAATCAGCCAAGGATGACTTCGCTACGGTGCGAACCGGAAGAGCTAACCCGCAGCTGTTTCAGAAGATCATGGTCGACTACTACGGCACGATGACACCGCTGGCTCAGCTGGCATCATTGCAAAACCCTGAGGCCAGAACAATCGTGATTACCCCTTATGACAAGAGCGCTCTTGGAACTATTGAGAAGGCGCTTCGTGATGTTCCAAACCTAGGGGCAAATCCGACTAACGATGGAAACTTGATCCGAGTGAGCCTTCCAGAGCTGACCGAGGAGCGCCGCAAGGAGTTTGTGAAGCTTGTGAAGACCAAGGCTGAGGACCACCGGGTTTCGGTTCGGAACATTCGCCGCAAGGGTAACGACGATCTTGATGCCCTCAAAAAAGATGGCCATGCAGGCGATGACGACATTGCTAGAGCTGAAAAAGAATTAGATACGATGACTAAAAATCACGTCGATGCAATCGATGACGCACTAAAGCGTAAAGAAGCCGAACTCCTAGAGGTGTAACGATGTCAAACGTGAGTGCACCACAGGGGAGGTCACTTTCCAAATCTGTTACAGTTGGTCTTTTGCTGGCTGCAGTGTTTTTGGCTTCACTCTTGATTTACAAAGAGTTGTTCATCGTATTCTTGTCTATTTCTACCGCTATCGGTGCTTGGGAACTTTCCAGTGCACTTCGAGAAAAGAACTGGTACGTACCTAGGGTCCCAGCGGTAGTTGGTTCGGTATTGATTATGCCCGCTACCTATTTTGGTGGCCCCTCGATTCAGTGGCTAGCAAGCATTGCAATTGTTGCCGCATTAATTCTTTGGCGTACCGTGCATCTTCTTTTTGAAAGACGTAAAGCCAATTTTCAAACCCTTCAACGCACGATACGGGATTTTGGCGCAGCAGCCTTCTTGGTAATCTATTTGCCGCTGACTCTTAGTTTTTCAATGCTGCTACTTAGACGGGACGACGGGCATTGGTGGGTGCTTGCTTTTGTGACCACGGTTGCTCTTATTGACTCAGCGGGCTATTTGTTTGGTCGCATCTTTGGCCGAAACAAGCTCGCTCCCGGGGTGAGCCCGAAAAAGACCTGGGAGGGTCTAGCTGCTTCAATTGCGTTCGGCACAGTTTCCGCAGTCTCGTTCACAGTCTTTTTGTTGGGCGGTCCTTGGTGGGTCGGAATAATCTTCGCGGCAGCACTCATTCTTGCCGCCGTGTTTGGCGATTTGGCGGAGTCACTAATAAAGCGCGATCTTGGAATCAAGGACATGTCTACTTTGTTACCGGGTCACGGGGGAATGATGGATCGACTAGATTCATTGCTTCCTGCTTCGCTAATGACCTACCTTGTTATGGTGGTGTTCTTTGGCTGAGCAGGCTAAGTTCGCGGTGGTTTCGGGAAGGGGATACAGCCCGAAACAAGTTGACGCACTTTTTGATCTTGCGAAGCGTCAGTACGAGAATCCCAACCTAGTGCTTGTAAGAGCTTCTGACCTTAGAGGCCTAAGGTTAGATCTTGTTCGAGGAGGGTACGCCACGAACCAGGTGGACGCGGCTCTGGACAACCTAGAGGATCATTTCATAAAGGCCGAAGTAGCAGCATTCAGGGAACGGTTTGGGGATGAAGAACTAGCCAAGCGCTACTCAGAGCTCAGAGATGCTTTGATCCCCAGACTCAAGCGAGAAAAAGCTCAACGCTTCACCAAAGTTTCATTACTTTCCAGAGGGTACGACAAGAAAAAAGTTGATGCCCTTTGCGACCAGCTACTTGCTCACTTTGACGTGACCAAGAAACTGAAAGTTGGGGATTTGAGAAGAGTCCAATTTAGCTCCACTCGACTTGGATACTCGATGCCGCAAGTAGACAGTTTTCTAGATCGTGTCATTGAGGCAATGCAGCTTGAAATCACTGAGTAGCACAAACCTGATTGTCGGTGTCGTTGGCACCGTGTTCATTCTTGCAAGTTTCTTTGGCTGCAGTGACTCTTCTGATTCAAATCTGACCGCTCCAACCCCGCCGGCTATACAAACACCAACGCCCGAACCATCAGCTACGGAGTCTTTACCTCCGAGCCCAAGTGGTGCAAGCCCTTCTCCTTCAGCAACTACCGATACAGCTACAGAAGCCGCCTCACCAGCCTTGACTGCGCTGGCGACCATACCAATCAAAGGTAGAGCCCCAAAGACTGGTTATGACCGAGATCTGTTTGCTAGCGACTGGGATTACAGTTTCGGGTGTGACATGAGAAACAAGATTCTGAGAAGGGACTTTGTGCAGTTTGAGTTTCGCTCAGACTCAACTTGCATAATTGCAACTGGGGTTTTACAAGACCCATACACTGGTCAAACCATCAACTTCGTGAGAGGCGTTGGAACCTCTAATGAGGTGCAAATCGATCACGTTGTTGCCGTGAGCGATGCTTGGCAAAAAGGTGCCCAGCAGCTATCCAGTGATCAGCGCTATGCCTTCTATAACGACCCGCTGAACCTCTTGGCAGTTTCAGGCTCGGCTAATGCACAAAAGAGCGATTCTGACGCCGCAAGCTGGTTGCCCGCTAACAAGGCCTACCGTTGTTCCTTTGTTGCAAGGCAGGTAGCGGTGAAAATCAGTTACAACCTTTGGGTTACTCAGGCCGAATACGACGCCATTTATCGAGTGCTGCAGGAGTGCCCGGACCAGGCCCTTCCCGCCGGCTAAGCCCTAAATTACAGAGTTCTAGCCCGAATTCAACACTAAAGATAGACTTGAAGGTCGTTGGCGCAAATTGTTGCGGAAAGGGCAGGTATGGGAAAGTACGAAGCTGTTCGCGTACCGCTTGCTAAGCGACTCATCCTTTCTTTTGACGAGCGGTTGGCTCAAAAAGGACTCGCGCGTCCGACCCTGCCTCGGGTAACAAGGGCCGGTTCATTTCCAGCACTGGGCTTCTTTTTTGTCATGGCGTTCACTATGGTTTACACCTTTGACCCTTACGCCGGGAACTTAGCTAGTGCATCCACCATGCAGGTATTTGATCCAAACAAACAAACATCAGAAGCATTTGGATTTGACGATGAATACTCTGTCACCTTCGAGCGAGGTGGCTTCAGGATGATTTCCGGAAAAGAAGCAACCAGCTACTTCGTCCTGGCAGCGCCAATACCAGAAGCAGGAACAGCAAAGGCATATGCCTACAACTACATCAAGGCCTACGACTGGGGCTTAGATCAGTACTCCTGTCTCGTGAATTTGTGGACCAGAGAGTCTCAGTGGCGAACTCTCGCAAGAAATCCATCCAGTGGTGCATATGGTATTCCGCAGGCCTGGCCAGCTTCAAAGATGGCAACCGAGGGAGCCGACTGGATGACCAACCCAGAAACACAAATTCGTTGGGGAGTCAAATACATCGCGGCTAGGTACAAGACTGCCTGTGGAGCCTGGGCTCATTCGGAAGCTCGTAACTGGTACTAATGAAAAGTCGACGCAATCGTGAATCAAAGTGGGGAGCACAGTTTCAACCACTGGATCTAGATCGAGTTCGAATCGGAGTAAAGCGAACCGAAACTAAGCGCGGAGTTGAGTATTCGGTTCAAACCACCTCTGGCCAAAGTGCCGAGCAAGATAAGAGCTGGGTTTGCCCACACTGCAACTTAGCAATTACAAAAGGTCAAAACCACACTGTTGCTTGGGATTCAGTTCGCGGCGTGGAGACCAGAAGACACTTTCACAATTCATGCTGGAAGGCCTTTCAGGGACCGCTGCTGTGATCGAAATCACCTCATCCACCGAGCTTCCTTCTAGGCGTGAGGCCATAACCTTACGTACTTCAGACAACTTAAATCTTGTCGGCGAATTAGCCTTGCCAGTTGATTCTTTGCCAGCTGCGGTATTGCTAACTTTGCACCCACTTCCCACCCACGGTGGATTTATGGACTCACACATTCTCAGAAAAGCAGCAAACCGGCTTCCAGCCTTAGCCAATTTGGCTGTACTTAGATTCAATACTCGCGGGACAACTAGCCCACACGGCACCAGCGAGGGCAGCTTTGGTGAGGGGATCACCGAAAGATTGGACCTTGAGGCGGCACTCGAATTTCTAACTGCTAGAAAACTGGGTCCGGTGTGGCTAGTGGGTTGGTCCTTTGGAACTGAACTCGCGATCAAATACGGCTTCGACAAGGACATTGCTGGTGCCATTTTGCTGTCCCCGCCGCTTCATAGAGCCACCGAAGCCGATCTTGCGAAGTGGATTGGCTCCAACAAGAAATTAGTTGCCATCGTTCCAGAACATGACGAGTTCCTAGCTCCAAAAGAAGCAACCGTTCGATTTGCGGCAGCTCCCGAAGCTCAAGTTATTGCAATCGATGGTGCAAAGCACCTATGGGTTGGAGAGTCAGCAACTAAGACCGTGCTAAATGAAATAGTGAAAGTGGTAGCACCTGGTAGCTATCCGCTACCGGAGAGCTTCTAGAGAGAATTTTGGCGAGGGATGAATATCTCTCGCACGATGAAGATAACCGAAGCGGCAAAAGGAATTGCAACTAGCGCCCCAAGAATTCCAAGCAGGGCACCACCAGAAAGTGCAGCTATAACAACAATTGGAGCTGGAACCGATACGGCAACTTTCATAACCCTTGGGCTCACTACATACGCTTCGATCTGCAGGTAAATCAAGAAGTAGATCGCCAGCACAATAGCCGAGGTTGGGTTCACAGCTACCGCAACCATAACCACTAGCGCAGCTCCCGAGACCGAACCAACAAGGGGGATGATCGCAAGTAAGAAAACAATGAAAGCTAACACCAAAGCAAACGGCAGCCCAACAACGCTCATCGCCACAAACGCCAGAGTTGCATTTAGCGCGGCAACTGACACTTGACCGATTACATACCTTCCAACAGAAACAGACACCTGCTGCGAAATCTTGGTGTAACGCTCACGCTTGCTAGCAGGCACCAATTTAGTCAGGGATGCCTTCAGGCCTTCAAGCGATGCCAGGAAGAAAACGGTCAACACCACAATAATCAGGAATCCAAAAGCGCCGTTGAACAAGCTAATTCCGACCTGAACGACTCCTCCGACCAGGCTTGGCCAGTTAGCTGAGTCGCCTAGAAAGCTTCCGGCGTTGGCAAGGGCTGAACCCACAGCTCCACCCAATTGCTCATCTAGGCTCACAACCAAAGGGATCTTGGTGATGTCTTGAAGAAGCGCCGGGGCGGTTGCTAGGAAGTTTGTGCTTTGAGTAATCAGAGCTGGAGCCAGCGCCCAGACCATAAGGGCTAGAAAGCCCAGCAATGAAACAATCACTGTAAGAACTGCGAGAGGTCTTGGAAGCTTCAGTTTCTCGAGGCTGGAAACCAGAGGATCAAGACCGAGGGCTAGAAAGACCGCCGCGAAGATGTAGGTAATGACATTGGCGAGGGTGGCTACGGCCCCACCAATAACCAAGGCAGTCAAGACACCGAGGCCACCAAATAAGCCCAACTGATAGGCACTGGCTATTTTCATGTTTTGGACTGTCATGATTTTCTAGTTCAATGAATTCTTGGACGCAGCAACTACTTTTTCTAGCTGCTCTAGGTAAGAACCAACAGTTCTGCGCTCAACCTCAAGCTGTTGCAGCTTGGCGGTTGACTCATCCAGCTCCTTGGCAACTCTTGCTTTAGCGTCGGCAATTAGATTTCTTGCTTCTGCCTCAGCGCTGGCGATAAGAGTCTCGGCCTGCAGCCTCGCCTCATCGGTTGTCTTTTTGTTGATTGAGCGAGCAGCTGATTCGATTGTCTCGGCCTCGAGTTGCGCCGCATTGGTTCTAGCAATTGCGTTTTGTAGCTGAAGCTTGGCATCGTCTAGGTACTTCTGAGTTTGGTGAACTGCTTCCTGGTGCTTTGCCAGGTACTCCTTCTCAGCCTCGGCTCGTCTTCCGGTGAGCTCAAGCTCAAGATCGATTCTTGCCTGTTCACCGATCAGTAGGGCGGCTTTTTCGGCATCAATTTCTCTTACTGATTGTTTTTGAAGCAGTAGACGTTTTTCGACAATGTCTTTTTCGGCCTCTGTCTTTAGTAGCTCCGTTTGCCTCTTGGTGTCAGCACGAAGCTTGGCAACCTCAGTTGCAATCTCTCCACGGATCGCGGAGGCTTCGCGGGTGGCTTCCTCAATTAGACGCTTGGCTTCTAGTTCGGCTTTAGCAAGCAACTCATTAGCTTCCCCGCGAGCGACATTTATTGACCTTTGACCCTTACGATCAGCTTCGGCAACGAGCGATTCGTAGTAGCTGTCGGCTTCGGATTTTTTTGTCTCAACTTCTTCGTTAATGCTGCCAAGAATTCGTATCTTTTCACTCTCGGCATGGGCCATAAGGCGTGTTGCCTGATCCTCAGCAGAAGCCAAGATAATGGCGGCTTGGTTTCCAAGACCTGCGTAGGTCGGGGACTGGCTTTCTTCAAGCCTGGAGCTGAGAGCATCAATTTCGAGCTTGGCTTGCTTGAGCTCCTCAACCAACTGAGCGTTTTGGGCAGAAAGTCTAAGAATGTCTCGATTTAGGTCTAGAACGGCCTCATCAACGGCTGCTTTGGCGTAACCGCGGAGGGCGGTTGGGAACAATAGGTCCTCACCTGACATTTTCGTCCTCCAGCTGGGTTGGTTAGAATAGGGAGGGCTCTTCGGCCCAAGTAAATAGTTTAGCTGGAATGGATAATCATGCG
>JBIIQC010000036.1:0-8452 GCA_044342295.1 Rhodoluna sp.
GGACACTTGAATTCTCCTGCTGATTTACGAACTTGTTAGTAAAGGCTACCAAGAGCCAAGCAAAGAATTACTTGTTTGCTTTGGGCCAAAAGGCAATAGCCCCCGTGATTGCTAAAGCAAAAAGAGGTATTGCGCCAAGCGCTGGGCTTCCAGCCCAGGCCAATAAAGTTAACCCTGCCAGCAGCACAAGGTAAGAAATTACCCAATACTTTCCAATTTTATTCTTTCGAAACAAGATTGAAAGAACTGGTCCCACTAGACCAAGAAATATAAGACCAAAGAAAATAATGGTGACAACCAGCGCTAGTGATTCCAAGTTTTGCCTCCCAGGGTTCTAAGAAGTGCCTCTGCTTTGAGCATAGTTTCTTGAAGCTCTTGCTCTGGATTGGAATCAATAGTGATTCCGCCGCCAACTCCAAGGGTTGCAAGATTTCCTTCAAACACCAATGTCCTGATGGTCATCCCAAGATCAGCCGAGCCATCAAACCCTAGATAACCAATTGCACCGGAGTAAACACCGCGCGGGCCTGCTTCTAGATCTTCCAGAATCTCAATCGCTCTGATCTTGGGAGCTCCGGTCATTGACCCCGCCGGAAAGCAAGCTTCTAAGGCATCGGCTATATTTTGCCCCGGGTGCAAGGTGCCAGTAACAGTGCTAACCAGCTGATGCACTGTTGCATAAGATTCCACGTCAAAGAGTTTTTCAACAGTTACTGAACCTGGCTCGCAGATTCTTCCAAGATCATTTCGCATAAGGTCAACAATCATTAGATTCTCGGCCTGCTCTTTTTGGTTTTCTCTGAGCTCTTTGGCAAGCAGCTCATCTTCAACAGGGACTTGCGACCTTGGACGAGTTCCCTTGATGGGCTTGCTGGATATTTTGCCTTCAGCAGTGACCTTCAGAAATTGCTCCGGTGAAGAGCTGACAATCTCACTTTTACCCACCTTGATGTAGCTTCCATAAGGCGCTGGGTTTTGCTGCCTGAGAGTTAGAAACGTCTTTAGCGGGTCTGCGTCGTGCTCGATCAGAATCTGATTGGTCAAACAAAGCTGATACACATCCCCCGAGGCGATGTGCTGCTTGCACTTATCTATAAGCTCCAGATACTTTTCCGGCGAATGACGAAGCTTGCTGGCAATAATCTTTGGCTCTTTGGTTCGTTGCGTATAGGAAGCTAACTCGCCGCCGACCAAGGTTAGGCGCAGCAGCGCTGCACGGTGCCAGTTTTGGAATTCGGCTTCGGTTTCGAATAGCCCGATGAAATACATGTGACGATCGCGGTGATCAAACACCATCGCTCGATCAACAATCATTAGCTCAGCTTTGTCGCCGGAGGCTATTTCGCGAGCGCCTTTGAGTATTTCGTAGCCCAGGTAGCCAACTAGCCCTGGCCTAAAGCTAAATGGAATCTCATCTTCTGGGAAGCTATCGATAGATTCCTGGATTTTGGCCAGGTGGTTCGAGATGGCTTCCAGCGGGTTATTTCCCAAATCAAGTATTGAGCCCGCGGATCCAATCACCGAAACAGGTTCGTCTGGGTGGGTTGATCGATCCAGCCAGAAGGTATTGGGGTCATCTTTGTGGATAGAGATAAAGATGTCCGCTGGGTTCACAAAGCCACGGAGCTTGGCTAGCTCTAGACGCAAAATGGCCACCTTGTGTGAGATTGATTTGGGAGCAAAGAAAAGCTCGTACTCTATAGATTAGACCAAGGCCTATAGGAGTAATCGATGAGCGTTCTGGGGGATTTTTACCGCCTAGAAAACGCAGAGCTTAAACCGCTCGTTGTATCCGGCCCCGAAGTTCAGCTAAAGGTAGCTGACTCCTGGCTGGTTGAAAACGGTGCGGTTAGATCGCTACAGGCACACTTCGATAGATTTGCCGCCTGGGTTATCGCTGAGGACCCATCTCAAGAGACTCTGTTGAAAGGCTTCTTCGCTGAGGTAAGACGTCTGACCCCAAGAGAAGGTAGATGGTTTCCAAGGATTGAGTATCACGGTGAACAAGAGCCAGCAGATCGGCTACACCTAAGACTTCGTGAAGCACCAGCGCCAGTGGAATCAATGGTGCTGTGGCAATACCCGGACCCTGACCCCAGGCAGTCACCATTGGTCAAAGGCCCCGACTTATCTTTGTGTCAGCAACTTCGCCGTCACGCCAACATGAATGGCGCTACCGAAGCGGTAATCACCGACTCCAAAGGTTTTGTTGCAGAAGGTGCGCTGAGTGCTCTGGTTTGGTGGCGGGGCAATGTGCTTTGCTCGTCCGATGATCAAACCAATTGGTTACCTTCTATTACCAGGCAAGAGCTATTCCAAATTGCCAGCCAAATGGGCATTGAAGCTAGGGTTGAAAACATCAAACCCGAGGAGCTTGTGAAGCTGCCGATTTGGGCACTTAGTTCTCTAAATGGCATAGTTCCGGTTACTTCCTGGGTGGGATTGGCCGATGAGCTACCTACTTCCTCCCAGCTAGAACCCTTTATGAAGCGACTAAAGCTACTTAGCACTCAGGTTGGCTAAAGCCACCACACAGTAGATTCCAACCTTTCTGTGGCAGGATTAACAGCGTGAACGAAGCTCTCGACTGGTTACTGGCCTTAGTCCAGGGTGTTGATCCTGTTTGGCGAAATGTTGCCGCTGGAATCGCAATCATGCTCGAGACTTCTTTGTTTATTGGCCTGATCATGCCTGGAGACACCGTTGTGCTCGTGGCATCTACCGGTGTAGTTGATCTTCCAGATTTCTTTTGGCTAATTGGTGCGGTTTTACTAGGTTCGCTAATCGGTGAGACCATTGGGTTCTTTGTTGGAAGACTCTTTGGTGATCGCATTAGAGCTTCCAAGCTGGGCCAGCGCTTTGGTGAGGAAAATTGGCAACGAGCCGACATCTTCGTCGAAAAACAAGGTGGCCCCGCAGTAGCAATCTCAAGGTTCTTACCCGTATTGCACTCGCTAGTTCCAGTTGTGGCGGGAGCTACCAAGATGCGATACAAGACCTTTATCTCTTGGACCTTTGCCGCCTGTTTCGTTTGGGCTACTGTCTACGTTTCAATTGGCTATATCGCCAGGGCCAGTTATGAACAGGTGGCCTCGAACTTCAAATTTGGCGCTTTTATCTTTGTGGGAATCATCGCACTATTTATTGTTTTGGTTCATTTTGCAAAGAAGAAGATCTCCAAGGCTGCCGACAAGATGATCGCCGAGGACTCCCCAAAGGCCTAATTAGGGCCCTGGATAGGCCGATTTTTGATTGTCGGCCGATACCCATACACTATTTATTCGAACACTTGTTCGAATAAATAGAGCAATACGGGGCAAGCAAATGATCAGGGTAGACGAGTCAATCCAGGTAGCAACTAACCAAGCGGGTGAGCCGGTGGGCTTTAGCTGGCGAAATGGCAGCTATCAGGTGATCACTAAGCCGGTTCGCTGGTTCTCCAGAAAGAACTGGTGGGATGAATCCGCCAGAGCCCAGCGCGGTATCGGAGCTGGGGTTTTAGAACTTGAGATGTGGCGACTAAGTGCCAGCAAGGAAAACTCCTCCCCCGCACAGTTTGAGCTGATTCATACCGAAGAAACTAATAGCTGGCAGCTCCTTCGAGTATTTGGATAGCAATGTCATTTACTCACCTAAACGTATCTTCTGCTTACTCGTTTCATTTTGGAACAGCTAAGCCTGATGAGCTTGCTAAAGCCGCAAGCAGTTTAGGTTTTGACGCGCTCGCGATAACGGATCTAAACGGTCTCTATGGTGCCATAAAGCACATCGGTTCCTGCCTAAATCAAAACATTTCACCGATAGTTGGAGTTCGACTAAACGTGCAGCACAAGGGAACCGTAACAATACTTGCTAGGGGTCATAACCAAGGAACCGGTTGGGCTGCTCTTTGCAGAATCATTTCTGCGGCGCAGAAAAAAAGCAAAAAAGAAGTTGCTATTTCTCAAAAAGATTTAGCTGCATTAATGAAAACAGACAACAAAGCTAACTGCACCATACTGCTTGGTCCTGATTCTGATTTTGGACAAGCCACAATACTTTCCAATGCCACCGAGGCTGCCAAGAAACTTTTGGAGTGGCAAGAGCTGCTGCCTTACAAATCAGCACTTGCGGTTGAAATAGTTTCACACCTAACTGAACCAGGAACTAACTACTCCACCATGCAGGCAAAAAGAATGCTCCAGCTTGCTAAAACAATTGGCATTACACCTGTACTAACCAATGCGGTTAGATACCTTGAACCAGATGATGCCCTTACAGGCGATGTCCTAGATGCCGCAAGGCATCTAGAGGCACTTGGCTTATTTGACCCCCAACCCAATGCCCAAGCCTGGCTAAAGCCTGCAAGCTTGATGGAAAAGCTGGCTCTAGAAGTTACCGAGAGTAAAACTCTGGCTCTAGAGCTACTTTCTAATACCGAAGCTCTAGCAAAGCAGCTAAGGCTAGATCCGGTCTCGGATTGTGGCTGGTCCAAGCCCAAAACCCCCGAGAAGTCAGCCCTTGGTATCGAGGGAAACCCCTTTGAGGTGCTGTGGCAAAAAGCACACACCGGAATCAACTGGCGGTATCCCGATAAAAGCGAAGACAAGCTATTACCAATTAGGCACCGATTGCATCAAGAGCTAATAACCATCAACAAGCTAGGTTTTGCTACCTACTTTCTAACCGTTGCCGATGTTGCCCAGATGATCAGGGACATGCGAATCAGAACAGCTGCTCGTGGATCAGGAGCTGGCTCGATGGTCAATTACCTACTGGGTATTTCAAGCGTTGACCCAATAGAGCATGAGCTACTTTTTGAAAGATTCCTAAGCACCGAGCGCTCAAGCCTTCCAGATATTGATATCGATGTTGAATCCGCAAGAAGGCATGAAATATACCGTGCGATATTCAAGCGCTATGGCGGCAATAGGGTCACACTGCTTTCGATGCAGTCCACCTATCGCGGAAGAGGTGCCGTAAGAGATGGTGGTCTAGCTCTTGGCTTCGAGCCAGATCAAATCGACGAGATAGCAAAAAGTATCTGGCGCTTTAGCGCTAGGGACTTTCGAGGAATGTTAGGTAAAAAGCCAGAGCTTAGAGCGCTTGCCGCGCAGTTGGATACTGACCGCAGGTTAAATCTTTTAGTTGATGTCACAGAGCGACTAGATCGGCTCCCAAGACACATCTCGATGCACCCCTGCGGTGTAATACTCGGTAACGAGCAGCTTCTTTCGCACACCCCAGTTGAGCCAAGCGGTCTGGGGCTTCCAATGAGTCAGTTCGATAAGGACGATATGGACCCAATGGGAATGCTCAAGCTAGACATTCTTGGGGTCAGGATGCAATCGAGCATGGCCTACGCGATTAGGGAAATAGAGCGGGTCTCTAAAAAAAGCATTGATCTAGATGCGATTGCAAGAGACGATGCGGAAACCTTCAAGCAAATAAGAACTACCAACACCCTAGGTGTCTTTCAAATTGAGAGCCCTGGCCAAAGAGAGCTCACTGGTAAACATCAGCCCACGGAGTTTAATGACCTAACGATACAGATTTCGCTGTTTAGGCCAGGTCCCATGAAGGGAAACATGATTTCCCCCTACCTAGATGGCAGGCACGGGTTTATCAAGCCCGACTTCATACATCCAGATCTGGAGCCGATTCTAAAATCCACCCACGGTGTTGTTATCTTTCACGAGCAGCTACTAAAGATCCTGAACGTTATGACTGGCTGCTCGCTGGCTAAAGCCGATGAGCTTAGAAGATCTCTTGAAAAGGACCGCAAGTTTGTTGAGAAGTTCTTTAAAGAAAACGCAACTAAGCGCGGATACTCGAGAGCTGTTGTGGATCGCATCTGGAACGTGCTTGATGGCTTTGGGAGCTTTGGGTTCTGTAAAGCCCATGGGGCTGCCTTTGCGCTACCGACCTATCAAAGTGCCTGGCTAAAAACTCACTACCCCACTGAGTTTTTAGCTGGTCTATTCACCCACGATCCTGGCATGTACCCAAAGCGATTACTGCTGGCCGAAGCCAGGAGACTTGGGGTGAAGATCCTCGGTGTTGATGTGAATAAATCCAAAGACGAGTATCTGGTGGAGAAAACTCCCGACGGACTAGCTATTCGCATGGCGCTTACTGATTTGTACGGAATCTCTGGTGCAGAGATTAGTCGCATTATCGAAAATGCTCC
Organism: Rhodoluna sp.; assembly: GCA_044342295.1. GTDB lineage: Bacteria > Actinomycetota > Actinomycetes > Actinomycetales > Microbacteriaceae > Rhodoluna. The sequence goes on from JBIIQC010000036.1 coordinate 6,170, forward strand.
CTATAAGGACTTAGCTGATTTCTACTTGCGAGCTAACCCAGGAAGAGCTACCGCCAAGAATCTTGCGCTAATCGGTGCTCTAGATCAACTTGGCACTAACAGCCAAGATCACACTCGAGGAGATGTGCTCGAAAGGGTTAGGCAGCTAAGCGCCTTGAAATCAAGACCAAAGCTCACCAAAGATCAGCCCATGCTGGATTTTGATCTGATTGATTTGATGCCCAAAGGAAACCCTGAATTCACCAAAGAGCTGCAGCTGGAAAGTGAAATGAATCTACTTGGCATGGATGTCACAGACCATCAGCTGGCTAAGTATCAGCCGATGCTCGATCAAATGGGTGTGGTTCGAGCCAGCGAACTTGTTGGGCTCAGATCTAAAACAGATGTTTTAGTTGCTGGAGTAAGAGTTGCGACCCAGTCTCCCCCGATGCGTTCAGGAAAGAGGGTTGTCTTTATAACCCTCGATGATGGCACAGGGTGTTCGGATGCAACATTTTTTGATCAGGCCCAGGAGCGATCCAGTCACGTGCTTTTCAATACCAGACTCATGGTTGTCTCAGGTAAAACCAGAAGAACCGGAGTCAAAGGAGTTTCAGTAATGGCTGAAAACGCCTGGGACCTAGATCAACTGTGGCAGCAGTACCGTCAGAAAAATTTAGTCGCGGTTGAAAATTGACAACAAGCGAAGAATCTCGACGTATAGCCAGATAAGGGTAACGGCAAGACCAAAAGCTGCGCGCCACTCCATATCTACTGGCCACTTGTCTCTGGCACCCACGGTGATGGTTTCAAAATCAAGATTTAGAGTGAAGGCCGCAAGACCTGCTCCAACCAATCCAGCAAGCCAACCAAAAGCAGAACCGTAAACACCGGCACCGCCGGTAATCAAAACAAAACCTAGGTTGATAACAGCAAAGATCAGGTAACCAACGATTGCGAAGGTCATGATTCTGGTGAACCTAGCGTCAACCTTGATCCAACCAAAGCGGTAAGCGGCAAACATCGCACCGGCGGTAGTCAAAGTTGCAAGAACTGCAGACTGAACAATACCTGGGTACATCGACTCGAATATGGCGGAAATTCCACCCAAGAAAACACCCTCAACGGCAGCGTAGGCAACAATTACACCTGGCATTACCTTTTTAGAAAAGGTGATCCATAAAGCAAGACCGAGGCCAACAAACATTGCTGGCATCCAAAGATCTTGTAGCGGCTGGAAGAACCAAGTCGCAGCTGCTGTAATCAGCAACACAACAAAGATTGCTGCTACCTTGCCAGCTGTTCCCTCAACGGTCATTGGCTCATTTTTGGAAGCAATCTTAGAAAATTCTGCATCCACAAGGTCCTGAGGAACCTCACGAGCAGCCTGTAATCCGGTTTGCATTGAGCGGTTAAACACTGGGTTGTGGGACAAGATGTTCTCCTTTTGTCTGTTGGTGTAACAGCTAAATTCTAAGCCGAATTGCTGAAAGTTAGCTGAGCGTTAGCTCTCTGGCAAGTATTTCAACATGCTCAGGGCTAATCTGGTGCCCTCCGGGGTGCATCAAGACCTCAACTCTGGCTCCCCAGGCCCCAAACTCTTGGATCATGTCCTCGCTCTTTTGCTTAGGTGAGTAGGGGTCCTTTTCTCCGTTGGCTATGAACACGAACTTACCCTGCAGGTTTGGCTTGAATTCGGTCTCGACAAATGCGCGGGTAGTTCCAAAGGCAAGGATTCCCCGAAGTAGCTCGGGGTGGAGCGTGAGCAAAGCCCCCGCCATGTGAGCTCCATTAGAGAACCCGACAGCTGTTACTCGCTTCGGGTCAAACCCGTACTGCTCACTAGCTAGCTGCAGAAACTCTGCGAGGGACTCGACGGCTGCAATTAAGGTGTCTTCCTTGGCGCTAAAGTCCTCAAGATACTCGAAGAACCTAACCATGCCATCCTGGCTAGCCAGGCCCCTTGGAGACAAGATGTTGGCTAAAGGATCCAGGGCTTTTCCCAACGACAACAGATCAAACTCATCCGCGCCAGATCCGTGCAATAGCAAAAGGGTGTTCGCGGATTTCGCAGACGGCAGCCAGACGTGTGGTCTGGATAGTTTTTCTTCAGGCATCGTCTCAGTCTAGATATCAGTTAAGGATTCAGAGTGTTAAACAAAAAAGTAGCCCCGAAAGGCTACTTACTTGTGGACCTGAGGGGATTTGAACCCCTGACCCCCTGCATGCCATGCAGGTGCGCTACCAGCTGCGCCACAGGCCCTGATGTATAACTTTGTTAGCTTAGCTCAAACTGGGGCTAGC
>JBIIQC010000037.1:0-8295 GCA_044342295.1 Rhodoluna sp.
TTCCTGATTCAAGACGAGAAAATCAACCTTGAGCAGGCAATCACGGATGCTGTAGTTTTATCACTTCCGTTCAAACCTGTTTGTAGTGAAGACTGTCTTGGTCTGTGCTCCGAATGCGGATTGAACTTTTCTCAGGATCCAAACCACGTTCACGAAGCGAGTATTGATTCTCGCTGGAGTGGATTAGAAAGCTTTAGGAAAGAGTAGGAAATGCCAGTACCTAAAAGACGCATGTCGCGTTCAAACACACGAGCTCGTCGCTCACAGTGGAAGGCCGCTCCGATCACTCTGGTAAAGACAGTTGAAAACGGTAAGACCGTATACAGCCTTCCTCACCGCGCGAAGCTAGTTGAGGACTCAAACGGAACTGCACTGTTCATGGAGTACAAGGGCCGCAAGGTCGCTGACGCTTAAACCATGAGCCTTGATGCGCTAGGTAAATTTCTTGGCGTGGAAATCGAACCGCAACTTCTCGAACTCGCCCTTACTCACCGTTCCTATTCCTACGAAAACGGTCGAGGACCAAATAATGAACGCCTGGAGTTTCTAGGCGACGCAATTCTTGGATTTTTAGTCACCGCACACATTCACGATCACTTCTCCGACATGGATGAAGGAAATCTAACCAAACTCAAAAACGCTGTTGTCTCAGCTCCCGCTCTTGCGCAAGCAGCAAGTTCTATCAATCTCGGCGAATACCTGCTACTTGGTAAAGGTGAAATTCAAACTGGCGGTCGCGAAAAAATGAATCTACTAGCCGACACCTTTGAGGCGGTTCTTGGGGCAGCTTATGTCTCCAAAGGCCTTGAGGCAGCCAAGACAATTGTTGATCAACACATCCTTCCGCTACTCGATAGCGCAGAAGATCTATTGCTTTCGGCAGATCCAAAAACCACCCTTTTGGAGAGCATGCAACAGCAGGGCAAACCTGCTCCGGTTTATCAAACAACTCATGAGGGCCCCGATCATGATCGGACCTTCTTTGCCAACTTGATAATTGACGGCATCGTCGTGGCTTCAGCTTCGGGAAGATCTAGAAAACAAGCTGAAACCAACGCGGCCATCAAGGCGCTATCTGGCCCAACGGGAGAATAAGTGCCCGAGCTTCCCGAGGTCGAAACTGTCCGCGCCGGACTTGCCAAATCGATAACTGGTGGCACCATAACCTCGGTTAAGATTCATGATGCTAGGTCCCTAAAGCGTCACCTAAGTGGCGCTAATGACTTCACTAAGAAACTAGTTGGCAGAGATGTCCTTGATGTAGTTAGACGAGGGAAGTTTCTTTGGATGCCGCTATCGGGGGATTCAACTGCATTGGTTGGCCACCTTGGCATGAGTGGTCAGATGCTAATAAGAAGTCCTGAGTTTCCAGAAGACAAACTAAACCGGGTGAGTGTTTCCTTCGAAACCAAAAGTAAGAAGCCCTTGGAACTTCGTTTTGTAGACCAGAGAATCTTTGGCTCTTTAGCTATTGACCCATTGGTTGAAACCGCTGATGGTAAACAGGGTGGTTTTAGTGCTGGCAAGAATAAGAACAAGCCATGGCAAAACCTGATTTCTAGTTCCGCGTCTCATATCGCCAGAGACCCACTTGATGAGCTATTCGATACAGACCAGGTGGTCCAAAGACTTCGAGGTAAGAAAACCGGAATCAAGCGAGCTTTGCTGGATCAGAACCTCCTGAGCGGAATCGGCAACATTTATGCCGATGAGTCTTTGTGGCTAGCCAAGCTGCATTTTGATCGTCAGGCAGACTCAATCTCTAAGCCCAAGCTCAATGAACTAATGGGGATCGTGAAAGAGGTCTTAGCTAAGGCCACCAAACAGGGTGGCACGAGCTTTGACCAGCAATACAAGAACGTCAACGGTGAGGCTGGGTACTTTTCACAGGAGCTCTACGCCTATGGCCAAACCGACAAGCCCTGCGCCAGGTGCCAGACACCCATTAGGCGCCAAGCCTGGGCTAACCGCGGTTCGCACTTCTGCCCTAGGTGCCAGCGGCCTAGCTAGCGGTCAATTGGGACCCTAAAAATGGGGTATTTTTAGATACTGTTCAGCTTTGAGCAATTGAGTCCTTTCCAGAGGGGTGTGTCCGCTTGCATCTAAAAAGCCTCACCCTAAAAGGCTTCAAGTCCTTCGCCCAACCCACCACATTCCAGTTTGAGCGCGGTGTAACTTGCGTGGTTGGACCCAACGGCTCAGGTAAATCAAACGTTGTTGATGCTCTTGCCTGGGTAATGGGTGAGCAGGGAGCCAAGACTTTGCGCGGTGGAAAGATGGAAGACGTCATCTTCGCCGGAACCGCAACCAAGGGCCCACTAGGCCGAGCCGAAGTCCAGCTCACCATCGACAACACCGACGGTGCACTACCTATTGATTACACCGAAGTAACTATCTCAAGAACTCTTTTTAGAAGCGGTGGATCCGAGTACGCAATCAACGGCGACCCCTGCAGATTGCTCGATGTTCAGGAACTTCTGAGCGACTCAGGTCTGGGTCGTGAGATGCACGTCATCGTGGGTCAGGGTCAACTAGATAGCGTGCTTAGAGCAACTCCTGAAGAAAGACGTGGCTTCATCGAAGAAGCCGCCGGAATCTTGAAGCACCGTCGCCGCAAGGAAAAAACCGAACGCAAGATCGAAGCCATGCAGGCAAACCTTTCAAGGCTCAGCGACCTTGCCGGTGAAGTGCGTCGTCAGCTTAAGCCTCTTGGTGCCCAAGCGGAAATTGCTAGAGAGGCTCAGAACATTGCCTCGCAGGCAAGAGATGCAAAGTCCAGAATTCTTGCTTTTGACATTTTGGATATCCAAAAATCTCTTGAAACCACTTCGACCAGCGAGTCACAACGTCGTAGCGAGCGAAACATCTTGCAACAAATGCTTTCCACCAATCAGCAGCGTCTAACCCAGCTTGAATCCCCTGAGCTAAACGAAAAACTAGATAGCGCTCGCAAGATCTCTTTTGAGTTTGACTCTTTGCAAGAGCGCATCAGATCTATTTCCAACATCGCAAGTGCCCGGGTTGCCCTTTTGGAATCGAGCGATCAAGAGCAAAGCAAGTTTGACCTTTCATCAATCACTGTGGATATCGAGAAAGCCGAAGTTGAAATGCAGCGCCTTGGCCAAGAAGTTCAGCGCTTGCAGCAGCAGCTCGGTATTGCAGAGCAAAGAAGAAACGTTGCTCGCGATGCATTAGAAAGTTTTGACTCAAAGATCCAGGAACAAAATTCGCTCATTTCCAAATACGACCTCGACTTAGCGCAGTTTGCCAACGGCGTGAAGGTTGCAGAAAGCAAGTTGGAAGCATTTAGAAATGAGAAGTCTCGCCACCAGGAAATTCTCGGAGCTGCCAGACTAAGACACCAGGAGCAGTCCGCGCAGTATCGCGATTTGGAATCACTACTTTCTAGCAGCAACCCAAGCGAAAATAATCTCGAGTCCAAATACGATGCAGCTCAAAAAGCTGTGTCGGAAGCCGCGAACAAGATCGAATCACTGCGTGATCAGCTGCACGAAGCAGAGCGTGAAAAAGATGCCCTTGCAGGAAAGCGTTCCGCACTGAATCTAACTCTCGAGCAAAAAGACGGTGCTTCGTCTTTGACCCAAGCTCAGCTTCGAGGCATCAGAGGATTGGTTGCTAACCACCTTCGCATCGAACCAGGCTACGAGCAGGCAATCGCAGCAGCACTAGGTTCTCTAGCCGATGCTCTCGTTGCAGAGGATCTGGACTCTGGACTTTCCGCACTTGAACACCTAAAGAGAACTGACGGTGGTCGAGTTGAAATCATCATCGCTGACGTTGATCTTCGTTCAGAAGCGGTAGCGGTGAACTTGGTTGCAGGATCCAAGGTTGCCTCTGAAGTTGTTAGCGCCCCTGATGGCATCTTGAAGTTGCTTTCTCAGGTAGTTATTGTCGACGATCTAGCTGCTGCAAAGGCCTTCTTCAATGCCCAAACAACTGACTCGGAAGTAATCACCAAGCAAGGTGACGTTCTAACCAGAGCTGTTTTGCGTGGTGGCTCATCGAGCAAGCCTTCCAAACTTGAATTGGTTGCCGAGCGCGATGCTGCCGAAAAAGAGCTTTCTAGACTTAGCTCTCGCATCGAGACTTTAACCGCAGAACTTGCCCAAGCTAAGTCCAACGAACTTGCTGCAAAAAATTCAGCAAAGGCTTCTCTGGCTGAACTAAATGAGCAGGATGCCAAGCTTGCCTCTCAGGCAGAACAGCTTGGCCGTGTTCGCGTCCAAGTCGAGGCTCTTCAGAGCGAGCTTGATCGACTGGGTGTTGTTGCTGAATCTAATGAGGCAGCTATTCGTGAGGCAGAAGGCGAACTAGAAGCATCTAAATCTAGACTTCGTGAATTTGAGAGCCTGGGTAGACCGGAGCAGGCACTTTCTGACAGGGACCGTTTGGTGGAAGCCCTTGAGCTCGAAAGATCCAAGGAGCTCGAGATACGCGTTGAGCTCGGTGCTGGAGAAGAAAGACTTCGCGTTGAAACCGAGAAGGCCGAGAGCTTGAAACTTCAGCTGGATTCTTCTCGATCGGCTATAGAAGGTGCTATTAGTGCAGCAAAGGCAAGAGCCAAGCAGCTAACTGCCGCAAGAGCGGTGCTAAAAGTCTTACCTACCTTGATTGCGGGTGTGACCCAGGGATCTAACGGCGCTAAGCGCGAATACAACCAGTTTGAAAACGAGCGCACCGATCAGTTCCAGGAGCTAACCAAGGTTCGAGGAGAGATAGCTGACATTCAGCAGAAGCTTTCAGATTTGACTCAGTCGGTTCATGACATTGAGCTTCAAAATCACGAAAAGCGTCTAAACCTTGCAAACCTAGTAACTAGAGCGCAAGAAGAGCTCGGCCTAGATGAGGCAACACTGCTTGCCGAATACAACCCAGAGAACTTGATTCCATCGAACGAGGAAGACGGTGAACCCGAAGTATTTGATCGCGCCAAGCAGTTCCAGCGCCTCAAGGAATCCGAGAAGCTGTTAGAGAAATTAGGCAAGGTAAACCCACTAGCTCTAGAGGAGTTCTCTGCTTTGGAGCAGCGACACAAGTTCCTGACCGATCAACTACAGGACCTAACAGAAACCCGTAAAGACTTGATCAAGATCATCCACGATCTTGACGAGAAGATGCAGGTTATCTTCAATGACGCTTTCCAGGACACCAAGAAGGCTTTCGAAACTGTCTTCCCTGTTCTGTTCCCAGGAGGAACCGGGTCTATTTTCCTAACCGATCCAGATAACCTGCTGACTACCGGACTAGAGGTAAACGTAAAGCCCGCTGGAAAGAAGATTGAGAGACTTTCTTTGCTTTCGGGTGGAGAAAGATCGCTAGCTGCGGTGGCTCTTATGGTTTCGATTTTCAAGGCTCGTCCTTCCCCCTTCTACATCATGGACGAGGTTGAAGCAGCCCTTGACGACGCGAACCTAGGACGCCTGCTTTCAATCTTTGAAGATCTTAGAACCAGCTCGCAGCTAATCATCATCACTCACCAAAAGCGCACCATGGAAATAGCCGATGCTCTATACGGAGTTTCCATGAAGTCTGACGGTATTTCTGCTGTTGTGGGTCAGCGACTGCGTGAGAAGGCCGACGCCTAATGTCCAACATCTTCTTTTGGCGTAAAAAACGTGAAGAAGAAAAAGCGGAAGCAAATCAACCGGACGCAGTCGTAAACTCCCAAGAGCTTGTAGCTACCGAACTTCCAAAGAGAAACTCAAGAGCTGGCATTCGAAGCCTTTTTTCAAGAATCAAGTTTGATCTTGAGAGCTTGGAGCAGCTCGAGGACATCCTTATTCAAGCTGACTTTGGGGTTGCAACCGCAGAAGCGATTGTTGCAGAGGTAAAGAAGTTAGCGAAGGCTGAGGGGGCCAAAACAGAAGCGGAGCTAAAAACGATTCTTGCTGGAGTGATTCGTGACAAGTTGACTTCTGGAAACAGGGAACTAAATCTAACAAGTGGCAAACTTCCCTATGTGATCTTGGTTGTTGGAGTAAATGGAGTTGGAAAGACAACAACCATTGGAAAACTTGCCACCTGGCTAACTCAGGGTAATTGGAAAGTTGTCCTTGGTGCCGCAGACACATTCCGAGCAGCTGCGGTTGATCAATTATCAACCTGGGCCAACCGTGCGGGAGTAAAACTCGTTGGCCCAAGTTCCGAAGGGCAAGACCCCGCATCGGTAGCTTTTGAGGCGGTTGAGTATGCGGTTAAATCTGAAGCAGATGTTGTGATCATTGATACCGCTGGAAGATTACAAAACAAGACTGATTTGATGGACGAGCTTTCTAAAATCAGAAGGGTCATTGAAAAGCAGGCTGAGATTGCAGAGGTTCTTTTGGTGTTGGATGCCACGACCGGGCAAAACGGCCTAGTGCAAGCAAGAGCCTTTGCTGAAGCTATTGCCGTAACCGGCATAGCCCTAACAAAGCTTGATGGATCAGCCAAGGGTGGAATTGTTGTTGCCATTCAAAATGAGCTTGCTATTCCAATCAAGTTAGTTGGAGTTGGTGAAGGGGTAGAGGACTTTGCCTTTTTTGACCCCGAAGAGTTCGCCAACGGTTTAGTGGCTTAGCCTAGAAATAGGAAGTGAGATAAAGAAGTGTTTGGAAACCTATCGGATCGCCTTGCCGAGACCTTCAAGGCTCTTCGCGGTAAGGGAAGACTAAGCGCTGCCGATATCGACGGAACCCTACGGGAAATTCGCAAGGCACTATTAGAAGCTGACGTTGCCCTAGAGGTAGTCAAGAATTTTATTAGCGCTATTCGAGAGCGCGCTCTAGGTGATGAGGTCTCGGCTTCACTAAACCCCGCCCAGCAGGTTGTTCAGATTGTAAATGAAGAGCTGATTCAGATTCTTGGTGGGGAAGCTAGAAAACTTCGCTACGGCAAGGTTTCCCCAACGGTGATCATGCTTGCCGGTTTACAGGGTTCTGGAAAGACAACGCTCGCTGGAAAATTAGCCAAGTGGCTTAAAAACGAAGGGGAGAACCCCTTATTAGTAGCCGCAGACTTACAGCGCCCAAACGCGGTTGACCAGCTAAAGGTTTTGGGACAAAAGGTTTCCGTTGAGGTTTACTCGCCGGAAGTTGGATCTGGTGTTGGGGATCCGGTAAGAGTTGCCAAAGATTCGATTGCTCACGCGAGGTCCAAGGGCAACACGGTCGTAATTGTTGACACCGCCGGCCGCCTCGGTGTTGATCAAGAAATGATGACGCAGGCTAAAAAGATTCGCGATGCCATTAAGCCAGACGAGACGCTGTTTGTTATTGACGCAATGCTTGGTCAAGATGCGGTCAACGTAGCCAAAGCGTTTGAAGATGGTGTTGGTATTTCAGCTGTTGTTTTGACCAAGCTTGATGGTGACGCCCGCGGTGGTGCGGCACTATCCGTTGCCTCGGTGACCGGAAAGCCAATCATCTTCTCCTCAACCGGGGAGTCCCTTGACGCCTTCGAGCCCTTCTATCCAGACCGCATGGCTTCTCGAATCCTGGACATGGGAGACATCCTCACCCTTATCGAGCAAGCTCAGAAGCAATTCGATGAGCAATCCGCATTGGAGATGGCCGAGAAGCTAGCCAAAGAGAACTTCACACTTGAAGACTTTTTGGAACAGATGCAGCAACTTCGCAAGATGGGCTCTTTGAAATCGATGCTTGCAATGATGCCGGGAGCTGGCCAGATGAGGCAACAGCTAGACAACATCGATGAAAAAGACATCGATCGAACCGAGGCCATAATTCGGTCCATGACCCCGGCTGAAAGAACCAACCCAAAGGTTCTAAACGGTTCTAGAAGAACAAGAATCGCGAGAGGCTCTGGAATGAGCGTCACAGATGTTAACTCACTAGTGAACCGCTTCGAACAGGCCGCCAAAATGATGAAGACCGTGGCCAAAGGTGGCACACCTCAGATTCCAGGCATGCCAGCTGGCATTGGGGGCGTGGTGCCGCGCAAGAAGACTAAGGACACCAAGAAAAAATCCGGCTCCAAATCTGGAAACCCGGCTAAGCGAGCTGCGCAAGAGCAAGCTAGGGCAAATGGCTCAGGCTCATCCCCAACGGGCACTGGATCCGCCTTTGGAATAGGCAACTAGCTATCTTTGGCCATTTCTGGCAGACTAGAGAAGTTGCCTTGGCACCTGACCCTCTAACCAGGAGCCAAAAAAGGCAAAACCATAGAGCTTGACTACCGAGTGTGCCCCCACGCTCACGGTTGATTGTTCGCCCCAATTCAAATAACAGGAGCATTGTGGCTGTAAAAATCCGCCTAAAGCGTCTCGGAAAACTC